>NZ_JBHWYY010000086.1:0-17612 GCF_042728595.1 Isoptericola sp. NPDC060185
GTGGGGGAGGGGGGTCAGGTAACGGGGGGTCGCGATGTCACGTGCTCTCTTTCGCGCGTGAGGTTCTTCGGGAGGGGGGTCCGGGGCGGGTGACGCGTCAGGACGCGGCGGCGGCCTCCGCGGCAGCGAGCAGCACGCAGGTGGCGACGCCGTCCATCGCGACGCGCACCTCGTCCAGCGGCGGCATCGAGGGCGCGAGGCGGATGTTGCGGTCGTGCGGGTCGCGGCCGTACGGGTACGTCGCGCCGGCGGGGGTCAGCGCGATCCCGGCCTCCTTCGCGAGCTGCACGACGCGCGCCGCCGTGCCCGGCACGACGTCGACCGACACGAAGTACCCGCCGTCGGGCCGCGTCCACGTGGCGACGCCGGCGTCGCCCAGGCGCTCGTCGAGGATGTCGACGACCGCGCTGAACTTGGGCGCGAGGATGTCGCGGTGCTTGCGCATGTGCGCCCGCACGCCCTCGGCGTCACCGAAGAACATGGCGTGGCGCAGGTGATTGATCTTGTCCGGGCCGATGGACCGGATGCCGAGGTGCTTCGTGAACCAGGAGACGTTGGCGGCCGACGACGCGAAGAACGCGACCCCGGAGCCGGCGAAGGTGATCTTCGACGTGGAGGCGTACATGAGGACGCGGTCGGGGTTTCCGGCCTCGGCGGCGAGCTCGATCGCGTTGGCCGACTTCGCCTCGTGCTGCGTGAGGTGGTGCACGGCGTAGGCGTTGTCCCAGAAGATGCGGAAGTCGGGGGCCGCGGCGGGCATCGACACGAGGCGGCGGGCCACGGCCTCGGAGACCACGGAGCCGTCCGGGTTGCCGTAGGTCGGCACGGTCCACAGGCCCTTGATCGTCGGGTCGTCGGCGACGAGCGCAGCCACGGCCTCGGCGTCAGGGCCGTCGGGCGTCATGGGCACCGTGACCATCCGGATGCCCAGCTCCTCGCAGATCGCGAAGTGCCGGTCGTACCCGGGCACGGGGCAGACGAACGTGATCTGCTCCTCGCGCGACCAGGGCCGCTCCGACCCGGGCACGCCGAACAGCAGTGCCTGCACCACCGTGTCGTACATGAGGGTGAGCGACGCGTTCCCCTGGGCGAGCAGCTGCTCCGTGGGCACGCCGAGCAGCTCGGCGAAGATGCGCCGCAGCTCGGGCAGCCCGGCGAGGCCGCCGTAGTTGCGGGTGTCCGCGCCGTCCTCGGCCAGGTGGTGGCCCTCGCCCGGAAGGTCGAGCATCGGCTCGGCGAGGTCGAGCTGCTCGGCGGACGGCTTGCCGCGCGTGAGATCGAGCTTCAGCCCGCGGGCCTGCAGGTCCGCGTACTCGCGGCGCAGGGCGTCGAGCCGGGCGACCAGATCTGCGGCCGGGGCGGCGGTGGTGGACGACGGCTGGGTGGAACCCTCGGTGCTCACGTCACGTGACTGTACCGGCCGGACCCGGGCGCGCGGCAGGGCGTCCCACCGGTCAGGCGCGGTCAGGCGCAGTCAGCTGTGCCGGGCGAGGAGGCGCGCGAGCCGCGCCAGCGAGACCTGCATGAACCCGCGCAGCGCCAGCCCCGTCAGCGGGTCGGTGACGACGCGCGGCAGCCGGCCGGCGAGGTACGCCTCCTCCCACCACACGACGCGGCAGCGCCGGGAGTCCATCGGCACGACGTCGAACCCGGCCTCGCCGAGCAGCACCGGCCCGAGCTTGCGCAGCCGCGTGCGCCCCACGCGGGCCGCGGACGTCGACGGCCGCTCGAGCTGCTCCACCACCATGCGGTCGACGACGACGAGCCGTCCGACGGTGGTGCCCGGGTCGCGGCGCACGCCCGGCCCGCTCGCCATCGCGTACCGGTCGCCCACCTGGGGCCCGCCGCCGGCGGGGCCCTGGAGGCGCGTGGCGACGATCCACCGCGGGTGGGTGCGCAGGTCCGCCACCCAGGCGTACGCGACGGACGCCTCCACCGGGACGACCCGCGCCACCTCGACGCGGCGGGCCGGGTGGGCGTCGGCCGGCGCCGTCACGAGGGGTCGTCCTCGTGCTCGTGCCCGTCCTCGTCCTCGTGCTCCGCTGCGCGGCCGCGGCCCCTGCGGCGCGGCAGCCAGCGGCTCGGCGACGTGCGCCGCGGCGGGTCGAGGGCGCGCAGGGTGGGCGTGTCGGCACCCGGCTCGAGCACCAGCTCCACCACGCGGGGGAAGTGCTCGGGCGGTGGACCGAACGCGCGCCGCGACTGCGCGACGACACCGTGCCCCAGCGCCCGTCCGCCCGCGACCCCCACGACGAACCCGACGCCGAACGGCAGCAGCCGGCCCAGCGCCAGCGACCCCTGCTTGGCCACCTGCCGCTTGAGGAACTGGCGGGCGAGCGTCTTGTTGACGCGCTTGATCGTGGTCTGCGGCATGGACGTGAGCAGCACCTTGCCCCACGCGACGGTGGAGCCGCCGATCGCGTTCTCGACGTCCTTCGCGCCCCGGTCGCCCAGCACGGTCGCCAGGAGCAGGGCGCGACGGCGTGGCACGTCGTCGATCTCGATGCCGTGCACGTCGGCGACGGCGAGCGCGAACGCCGCCGAGGCGCCGAAGAACGTCGCCACGTCGCCCGTCGTGAGGGCCGTCGCCGCCGCCGTCCCGACGGACGGCGCGGCCGCCGCCGCGCCCACCGCGCCGCCCGCCGTCGTGAGCAGCGTGAGGTACTCCTTCTCCAGGATCCGCACGATGCCGGCGGGGTCGGCCTCGGGGTTGCGGGCGCGCAGCCGGTCCACGTGCTTGTGGATCGCCGCGGACGGGATCGTCACCGCCTTGTCGAGGAGCGCGTCGAGCAGCGGCGTCGACCGGTACTCCGTCCACGCCTCGCGGCGCGCCGCCTCGTCCCGGCGCTCGACGTCGCCGCCGCGCTCCTCGTGCGGGACGACCTCGCCGCCCGTGGAGCCCTTGCCGCGCGTCACGATGCGGGGCCCTCCGCGCCGTCGCCCCCGGGCCGGTCGAGCGGGGGCTGCTCGAACACGGGCTGCTCGAAGACCGCAGGGGGCACCAGGGCGCCCGCCTTGAGGGTGCGGCCCACCGTGCAGGCGCGGTCGATCGAGCGCTGCGCCAGCAGCAGGGTCTTGTTGCGCGCCGCCTCGTCAAGGCCCGACAGGTCGATCTCGAACCGCTCCGTCAGCACCGGGTAGCGGTCCTCGTCCAGGTCCTTCGCGTCCTCGACGCGGATCACGGCCTCGTAGGCGTCGCCCAGCACGCGGGCGAACTTGGTGTCGCTGCTCATGCCCGCGCACGCGGCGAGCGCGATCTTGAGCAGCTCGCCGGGCGTGAACACGGCGCCGGCCTCGACGGGACCGATCTCGACGCTCGCGCCGCGTGCCGTGTGCCCGCGGTACGTGCGGCTGCCGGTGCGCTCCACCCACAGCGGGTCGGTGGGCGACGGGGTCACGGGGGCCGCCGTGTCGGTCTCGGGGCCGGCGGCGGTCTCGGTGGTGGTCTGGTCCGTCATGAGGTGATCCTCCCACTGCGTTCCCGGTGGCGTCCGGGGGTTCCGGGGGAGAACGTGCGGAGGCGCGGACCGATTCCACGGGCCGGTTCCGCAGGCCCCGCCGCGAACCCCGTGGCGTGACCGGGATCACGTTCCCCGGGGTGTCACGGAACGACCCGGGCCGCGGTCGAGAGGGTGTCGGGCGGCCACCGGGCCGCGCACCGCAGAGAGGACACTCGCATGAAGATCGTGGTCGTCGGTGGGACGGGTCTCATCGGGAAGCAGGTCATCGCGCACCTCACGGAGGCTGGGCACGAGGCCGTCGCGGCCGCGCCCAGCACCGGGGTGGACACCCTCACCGGCCAGGGCGTGGACGAGGCGCTCGCGGGCGCCGACGTCGTCGTGGACGTGTCGAACTCGCCGTCGTTCGCGGATGACGACGTGCTGCGCTTCTTCACCATGTCGACGCGCACGCTGCTCGACGCCGAGAAGCGCGCCGGGGTGGGGCACCACGTGGCGCTGTCGATCGTCGGCGCCGACCGGAACCCGGACTCCGGGTACCTGCGCGCCAAGGTGGCGCAGGAGGAGCTGGTGCGCGACGGGGGCGTGCCGTGGACCGTCGTGCGGGCCACGCAGTTCTTCGAGTTCGGGCCGCGGATCGCCGACGGCGCCACCGTCGGCGGCGTGGTGCGGATCCCGCCGGTCGCGTTCCAGCCCATCGCGTCGGCGGACGTCGCGCGGTTCGTGGCGGAGGCCGCGGCGAGCGCTCCGCGGGGCGGGAGGTACGACATCGCCGGCCCGGACCGGGTGCGGTTCGACGAGTTCGAGCGCGCGGTCCTCGCGGACGCGGGCGACGAGCGCGAGGTCGTCGCCGACCCGGCGGCGCCGTACTTCGGCGCCCTGCTCGAGGAGGACTCGATCGTGCCGCTGGGCGACGCCCGCCTCGGCGAGGTGACCTACGCGGACTTCGTGGCGCGCTCGGCCGCATGACTCGCTCCGCCGGCGCCTGCCGCACCCGCCGGCCGGGGCGTAGCGTGGCCGCATGACGTCGCGCCCCGCCGCGTCCGAGCGCCCCGGCACCCTCGACGAGACCGAGGACGCCGGGGCGCTCGACGTGTTCCTCGCCGTCCGTCCGCAGCTGTTCGGCATCGCCTACCGCATGCTCGGCGGCGTGGCGGAGGCCGAGGACGTCGTGCAGGACGCCTGGGTGCGCTGGCAGGGCACCGACCGGGAGGCCGTGCAGAACCCGGCCGCGTTCCTCACCACCGTGACGACCCGGCTCGCGATCAGCGCGGCGACGTCGGCGCGGGCGCGCCGGGAGACGTACGTGGGGCCGTGGCTGCCCGAGCCGGTCGACACGTCCGACGACCCGGCGCTCGGCGCCGAGCGGGCCGAGGCCCTCGAGCTCGCCACCCTGCTGCTCCTGGAACGCCTCACCCCGCTGGAGCGTGCCGTCTACGTGCTGAGGGAGGCGTTCGGCTACCCGCACCGCCGGGTCGGGGAGATCCTCGGCCTCAGCGAGGCGAACACGCGCCAGCTCGCGCGCCGCGCCCGCGAGCGTCTCGGCAGGCGTGAGGCCGTGCCCGTCGACCCGGGCGAGCACCGGCGCCTGCTCGACGAGTTCGTGGCCGCCGCGCACGAGGGCGACCTCGCCCGCTTCGAGCGCTTTCTCGCGGACGACGTCGTCGCGCGGCCCGACGGCGGCGGGCGGGTGCACGCGTCGAAGGTGGAGCTCGTCGGGCTGGCGCGGGTGTCGCTGTTCCTCGACAACGTGTGGCGCAAGTACTGGGCTCTCGGCGAGGTGCGGGTCGTCGACGCGAACGGCTTGCCCGCGCTCGTCGTGGAGCGCGACGGCGCGGCCGTCGCGCTCCTGGCCCTCGACGTCGCGGGCGGGCGTGTGGAGCACGTGTACGTGCAGGTCAACCCGGACAAGCTGGCCGGGTTCGGCGCTCGCTAGGCGACGAGCGTCGCGTCGCGGGCGGCGTCGGCCTCGGGGCTGCTTGCCTCGGCGAACGCCGCCCGGGGCGACTGGACCGACGCGAGCGAGACGACGTCCCGCCCGAACGCGACGGCGGTGAGCCAGACGGCGAGCACACGGGCCTTGCGCTCCCACGTCGGGATGGCGAGCAGGTGGTAGCCGCGGTGCATCAGCCACGCGAGCCGACCCTTCACCACCAGCCGGCGGACCTGGAAGATCCCCGAGCCCAGGCCCAGCGTCGCGATGACGCCGAGGCTGCCGTGCACGTAGGGGCGCGTCGGGCGTCCGTGCAGGGTCGCGACGAGGTTGCGTGCCAGGCGCCGGCCCTGCCGCACCGCGTGCTGGGCGTTCGGCACGGCCAGGGCGCCGGGGCGCGGCACCGCGAGGTCGGGCACCGCCGCGCCGTCGCCCGCGGCCCACGCGTCGTCGACAGGGGCGTCGTCGGTGCCCACCCGCAGGTCGGGCCGCACGACGACGTACCCGCGCGCGTCGACCGGCAGGTCGGTGTGGGTCGCGACCACCGGGTTCGCGGCGTTGCCCGCCGTCCACACCAGCAGGCCCGACGCGAACGACTCGCCCGTCGAGAGGGTGACGACGCCGTCGACCGCCGACTCCAGCGCCGTACCGAGGTGCACGTGCGCGCCGCGCCGCTCGAGCTGCTCGACCACCCAGCGGCCCGGGCGCTCCGTCACCTCCGGGAGGATCCGCCCGCTGCGCTCCACGAGGTGGAACCGCAGCTCGTCGGCGGCGATCTCCGGGTACCGCGCCAGCAGGTCGTGGGCCAGGGACAGCAGCTCGGCGAAGCCCTCGACGCCGGAGAACCCGCCGCCGACGAACGTCACCGTGAGCAGCCGCTCCCGCTCCGCGCCGCGCGGCAGGCTCGCCGCCCGGTCGAACGACGTGAGCAGCCGGTCGCGGATCGCCACCGCCTCCTCCACGTGCTTCATCCCGATCGCGTGCTCCGCCACCCCGGGGATCGGGAACACGCGCGTCACCGCGCCCGCCGTCACCACGACGGTGTCGTACGGCAGCCGGAAGGTCGCACCCGACCGCGGCCGCACGACGACCACCCGGTCCGCGTGGTCGATCCGCACGACCGACCCGTCGACCAGCCGCGTGCGACGCAGGTGGCTGCGGTGTGCCACCGCCGCGTGCCGCGCCTCCACCGAGCCGGCCACCACCTCCGGCAGGAACGGCTGGTACGTCATGTAGGGCCGCGGGTCCACCAGCACCAGCTCGACCTCGCCGCGGCGCAGCTCGCGCCGCAGCCCCTTCTCCAGCTCACGGGCCGTCGTGAACCCCGCGTAGCCGCCACCGACGATCACGATGCGTCGCATCACTGCCTCCTGTGCCGCGCCCGTCGGGCGCTCTCACCACGTCGACCGCGCAGCGGGGCGCGTCGTGACAGCCGGGCGGTGTGACGTCGGAGACGCGCGGGTCGGGTGCGCCGACGACGCTGCCCGCGGGGTCGTAGGGTTTCCGCATGGCCGCGATCCCCACCCCGTACGAGGACCTGCTGCGCGACGTGCTGACCCGCGGCACGCACAAGGAGGACCGCACCGGGACGGGCACGCGCAGCGTGTTCGGCCGGCAGCTGCGGTACGACCTGCAGCAGGGCTTCCCGCTGATCACCACCAAGCGCGTGCACCTGAAGTCGGTGGCCTACGAGCTGCTGTGGTTCCTGCGTGGCGACTCCAACGTGCGCTGGCTGCAGGAGCACGGCGTGTCCATCTGGGACGAGTGGGCCTCGCCCGAGGGCGAGCTGGGCCCGGTCTACGGCGTGCAGTGGCGGTCGTGGCCCACGCCGGACGGGCAGCACGTGGACCAGATCGCGGGCGTCATCGACCAGATCAAGGTCAACCCGGACTCCCGCCGCCTCATCGTCAGCGCGTGGAACGTGGCCGAGCTCGCCGACATGGCGCTGCCGCCCTGCCACCTGCTGTTCCAGTTCTACGTGGCCGACGGGAAGCTCAGCTGCCAGCTCTACCAGCGTTCCGCGGACCTGTTCCTCGGCGTGCCGTTCAACATCGCGTCGTACGCGCTGCTCACCCACATGGTGGCCGCGCAGACCGGGCTCGAGGTGGGCGAGTTCGTCTGGACGGGCGGCGACTGCCACATCTACGACAACCACGTCGAGCAGGTGCGCACCCAGCTGGAGCGCGACCCGTACCCGTACCCGACGCTGCGCCTCGCGCCGCGCGACTCGATCTTCGACTACGCGTACGAGGACATCGAGGTGCTCGGCTACCAGCACCACCCCGGCATCAAGGCCCCGGTCGCGGTGTGATCGGGCTGATCTGGGCCCAGGCGCACGACGCCGCGGGCCGCCCCGTCATCGGCGCGTCCGGCGACATCCCCTGGCGCATCCCCGAGGACTTCGCGCACTTCAAGGCCACCACGGCAGGCCACCCCGTGGTCATGGGGCGCCGCACCTGGGAGTCGCTGCCGCGCCGCCCCCTGCCCGGCCGCACCAACGTCGTCGTGACCAGGCAGCCCGGCTGGGCGGACGACGGCGCCGTCGTCGCCCCCTCGCTCGAGACGGGCCTGGCGCTCGCGGCCGCCGCACCCGGCGGCGACGAGGTGTGGGTCATGGGCGGCGGCGAGGTCTACGCCGCCGCGCTGCCCATCGCCGACCGGCTCCTCGTCACGGACGTCGACCTCGCCATCGAGGGCGACGCTTTCGCCCCCGCCATCGACGCCGGGGTCTGGGAGGTCGTCGACGACGGCGGCTGGGCCACGTCGTCCGGCCCGGGCACCCTGCGCCACCGTGTGCGCACCTACGCCCGCGCCCACACCCCCGCGACGTAGTTCCGATCCCGTCGAGGTAGTTGGTTTCTCCGCGAGGTAGTCCCGATCCCGCCGAGGTAGTCCAACTTCCCACGAGGTAGTGCGCAATGTGCGCCCTGGCGTGGACTACCTCGGCCAGATCGGGACTCCCTCGGCGAAGTCTGGACTACCTCGCCAGAGTTCGGACTACCTCGCGGAGATGTGGACTACCTCGGCGTCCTTGCGGGCTGAGTGTTCACGATCTCGACACCGATTGTTGGAAGGCGCTTGCCCATCGCGGTAATCGTCCGGTAGCGTCCGAGAAACCGGTTACCGGACGCGTCCCACCAGGGAGCGCGACCAGCTCGAGGAAGAGCAGAGGGGCACGCCGATGGTGGTAGTGACGTACGACGTGGGGCCGGCGCGATGAGCGCCGTCACCGCCGCCCAGGCGGCGGCGCCGGAGGCAGCACCCGCACCCGAACCCGCGCCGTCGGGCCCGCGCCGGAAGCGCTCGTCGGCGCTGTGGAAGCACAAGGCGCTCTACCTCATGGCCGTGCCGGGGATCCTGTACTTCCTGGTGTTCAAGTACGCGCCCATGGGCGGCCTCGTCATCGCTTTCCAGGACTACATGCCGTTCCTCGGCATCGGCGGCAGCCCGTGGGTCGGCTTCGACCACTTCGTGCGCTTCTTCTCCGAGGACACGTTCTACGTCCTGCTGCGCAACACGCTGATGATCTCGCTGGGGATGCTGATCTTCGCGTTCCCGGTGCCGGTCGTCCTGGCGCTGCTGCTCAACGAGGTCCGCACGAAGTGGTTCCAGCGCAGCATCCAGTCGGTCGTCTACCTGCCGCACTTCCTGTCGTGGGTGATCGTCGTCTCGATCTTCTACGTGCTGCTCACGACCGACGGCGGGTCCGTCAACAACCTGCTGGTCTCGTGGGGCCTCGACCCCGTCCCGTTCCTCACCGACCCCGACTGGCTCCGGCCGATGTACATCTTCCAGGAGATCTGGAAGGGCGCCGGCTGGGGCACCATCGTCTACCTCGCCGCGATGACCGCGGTCGACGTCCAGCTCTACGAGGCGTCGGAGCTCGACGGCGCGGGGCGGCTGCGCCAGGCCTGGCACATCACGCTCCCGGCCATCCGGCCCACCATCATCGTGATGTTCATCCTCGCCATCGGCGACTTCCTGGAGCTCGGCTTCGAGCACATGTTCCTCGTGATGAACTCGCTGAACCGCGACGTCGCCGACATCTTCGACACCTACGTGTACACGGCGGGCATCGAGAACGGGCAGCTCAGCTACGCGGCCGCCGTCGGCCTGTTCAAGGGCCTCGTCGGCCTGATCCTCGTGGTCTTCGCCAACCGCATCGCCAAGCGGTTCGGCGAGGAGGGCGTCTACTGATGTTCTCCTTCGAGGGCTTCGTCCGCATCGACGCGATCTGTCGCGGCATCTTCCGGGTCGCGTGCCTGAGCGTGCTGTGGCTGGCGACGACGCTCCTCGGGCTCGTCGTGCTCGGGTTCGGCCCGGCGTCGTACGCGATGGCGAAGGCCATGGACCGCTGGCTGCGGCACGGCGAGACCGCGCCGCTCGCCCGCGCCTTCCTGGCCGACGTCCGCGAGCGGACGCTCGAGGCGATGCTCGCCGGCTGGGTCGTCCTCGGGGCGGGCGGCGTGATCGTCACGAACGTCTTCCTCGCCCCGACGTGGATCCTGCAGGCGGTCAACGTGCTGGCGCTCGTCGTGCTGGGCGTCGCCACCGCCTACGTCTTCCCCGTCATGGTCGCCACCGACATCGCCACCACGCGACGCCGGTTCGCCGCCGCGCTGCTGATCGGCTTCGGCTCGCTGCACTGGACGATCATCGGGGCCGCCGCCGTCGGCGTCGCCTGGTGGCTGCTGTGGACGTACGCCACACCGCTGCTCCTGCTCTTCGGGGCCGGGCTGCCGGCGTTCGTCGTCGGCCTGGTCACCCGCGTCGTGTTCCGCCCCCTGGAGGAGACCCCGGAGGTGCCCGCGCCCGCCCACCGTTCCCTGCACCACCCGATGATCGCGCCTGCGACGGAGCAGGTGTCATGAGAGGAGCAGTACCCATGCGCAAGACCCTGTTCGCCAAGGGTGCGGCCGCGGCCGCGGTGACCGCGCTCGCGCTCACCGCTTGCGGCAGCAACGGTTCGGGCGACGACGGCGCGGCCGACGACGGCCCGATCACCTGGATGTCGATGCTGCACACCCCCGTGACGCCGGACGCCGACGGACCGATTCAGACCGCCCTGGAGAAGTACACCGGCCAGGAGTTCACGATGCAGTGGGTCCCGGACGCGTCGAAGGAGGAGAAGATCAACTCCGCCCTCGCGTCCGGCCAGCTCGCCGACATCGTGTCGCTGACGGTCACCGACAGCACGACCGTGCGCCAGGCGCTCAAGGCCGGTCAGTTCTGGGACGTGGAGCCCTACCTGAAGGACTTCCCGAACCTGGCGAAGATCGACGCCGACACCCTTGACGCCGCCAAGCTCGACGGCACGCTCTACGGGGTGCCGTTCCAGAAGATCAAGACGCGCTACGGGGTCGTCGTCCGCCAGGACTGGCTGGACAACCTCGGCCTCGAGGTGCCGCACACGATCGAGGACCTGGAGAAGGTCGCCGTCGCGTTCACCAAGGACGACCCCGACGGCAACGGCAAGAACGACACCACGGGCTTCATCGACCGCGAGGAGAGTTTCCTCGTCGGCTTCCGCTCGCTGACCGGGTACTTCGGCGCGGGCGACAAGTTCTCCGTCGACGACTCCGGCCAGGTCCACGCCGCGTTCGCCGGCGACGAGTTCAAGCAGGCGATGGAGTGGTACCGCGGCGTGTACGAGCAGGGCGCGGTCAACCAGGAGTTCGTCACGGTCCAGAAGCAGAACCAGCAGGACGCCATCGCCCGCGGCAAGGGCGGCATCGTGGTCACGGGCCTGTTCGAGGCGAAGAACTACATGGACCTCGCGCAGAGCGCCGACCCGAAGACGCCCATGACGTGGGCGCTCGTCAACGACCTCACCTACGACGGCCAGCCGCACCACATCATCACCGACACCGGCGGCGGCATGGGCGGCTGGCTGGCGCTGCCGAAGTCCGAGGTGAAGAACGAGGCCGAGGTCCGGAAGGTGCTGGGCTTCCTCGACAAGCTCATGGACTCCGAGCCGTTCGGCCTCATGACCAACGGCGTCGAGGGGGAGCACTACTCGATCGACGGCGACGGCGTGGTGACGATCGAGGACCAGACCGCCTGGGAGCAGGAGGTGCAGCCGTACTCGTCGTCGCGCCCCTCCGAGAAGATCGTGACCTACAAGAGCACGAAGCCCTACGTGGACGAGGCCAACGAGAAGATGGCCGCTCAGGAGCCCGACGCCGTCATCAACCCGACCCAGTCGCTGAGCTCGGAGACCTTCGACCGGCAGTGGTCGACGATCGAGGACAAGGCGATGGACGCCTACAACCGCTACCTCACCGGCCAGATCGAGATGGCCGACTACGAGGCGGTCGTCGAGGACCTGCGCGGCCAGGGCCTGGACGACATCGAGGCGGAGTTCACCGAGGCGTACGCCAAGGTCAACGGCTGACCTTCCCCGACGTGGTGGGCGGGGGACGTCCCGCCCACCACACCACGCACCACCGAGAGGCGACACGTGCACACCCTCGACGACACCCTCGAGACGACAGCCCTGCAGGCCGCGATCGACGACGCCGCGGCGTCGGGCGGCGGCACGGTGGTGGTGCCCGCCGGGACCCACCGCACCGGCGCCCTGCGCCTGCGCTCGCACGTCGAGCTGCACCTCGAGGCGGGTGCGCGGCTCCAGTTCGTGCCCGACCCCGCGCTCTACCCGCCGGTCGAGGCGCGCTGGGAGGGAGCCAGCTCCACGATCCACCAGCCGTGCCTCTGGGCGCACGGCGAGACCGACGTCGCGATCACCGGCCGGGGCACCGTCGACGGGGGCGGCGCGGCCTGGTGGGACACCTTCCGCCACGACCGGGAGTCCCTCGCGTACCCGCGACCCACGCTCGTCGGGATCCACGAGTGCACCAGGGTGACGATCCGCGACGTCACCCTCACGAACTCACCCGCCTGGACCGTGCACCCGCTGCTGTGCGAGGACGTGAGCGTGTCCGGCGTGCGGATCCACAACCCCGCCGACTCGCCCAACACGGACGGCATCGACCCGGAGTCGTGCCGGAACGTGCGGATCAGCGACTGCCACATCGACGTCGGCGACGACTGCATCGCGATCAAGGCGGGCACCGAGCGCACCGCCGAGCGCGTGCCCTGCGAGAACGTCACGATCACCGGCTGCACGATGGTGCACGGCCACGGCGGCGTCGTGCTGGGCAGCGAGATGAGCGGCGGCATCCGCAACGTCGTCATCACCGGGTGCGTGTTCTCCGGCACCGACCGCGGGATCCGGCTGAAGTCGCGCCGCGGGCGCGGCGGCGTCGTCGAGGACGTGCGCGTGACGAACGTGATCATGGACGGGGTGGTGTGCCCGTTCGTCATCAACCCCTACTACTTCTGCGGACCCGACGGCAAGGAGCCATGGGTCGGCGACCGGTCCCCGTACCCGGTGGACGACCGGACCCCGGCGTTCCGGCGGATCCACCTGGCCCACGTGACCGCGCGGGGGGTGCACGCGGCGGCCGCGCACCTGTACGGGCTGCCGGAGGCGCCGCTGAGCGAGATCACCCTCGACGACGTCGCGATCTCGTTCGCCGACGACGCCCGGCCGGGCGTCCCTGCGATGGCGGCGGGCGTCGACGCGGTGACGCGGGCGGGCATCCGTGTCGGGTACCTGGCCGACTCCGCCTTCACCCGGGTGCGGGTGGTCGGGGCGGTCGGTCCGGAGGTGACGGCTGAGGCCAGCCCCACGCTGCGGCTGACCGACGTGACCGGCCGGGTCGAGCGGGTCGACGACGCCGTCGCCCCGGGTCGCCCCCTGTCCTCCGCGGCCCCCCGCGGAGGTGGACGGCTGACATGGCCCTGACCGAGACGTCCGCCCGCCGCGACGCCGACGGGGTCGCGCCCGAGCCCGTCGGCCCGCCGGCCACGGTGCGGCGCACCGTCGAGCTCTGGGTGGCCGGGGTGGCGGCGGCCCTGACGACGCTCTCCCTCGGCGCGTTCACCCTCGTGGTGAACGGCGTCGACGAGGCGACGTTCGCCGACACCCTCTACCCGCTGCTCGCCGACGGCGGGGTGGCCGGCGCCGCGGGCGTCCCGCTCGACGCCGCCTACGAGGCCACCCGCACGCTCGCGGCGTGGTTCAGCGTCACCGTGCCGGTCGTGCTCGGGCTGACCGTCGCCGGCTTCGCGCTCGCGCGCCGCCGCCCCGCCCGACGCTCCGCCGGGTGGTGGTTCCTCGCCGCGGGGCTCGCGTGCCTCGTCGGCAGCCAGCTCCTGCTGTACCCCGTGGCCTTCGGCTTCTTCGTCAGCGCGGGGCTCTTCGCGCCGCGCGCCACCGACCAGCAGTCCGACCAGCATTCCGACCAGCCCCGAACCGGGAGTCCCAGATGAGCAAGATCGCCGTGGCAGCCGCCGCACGACCCCTCCGCGGCACGGGTCGGTCCCGCAAGCCCTCTGTCGGGGTGCGCGTCTTCCAGGTCGTCAACGTGGTCGTCCTGACGGGCTTCGCGCTGCTGTGCCTGATCCCTTTCCTCAACGTCCTCGGCAGCTCGCTCGCCACCCCGGGCGAGATCGCCACCCGGCCGTTCATCCTGATCCCGCACACGTTCACGCTCGACGCGTACCGGTACATCCTCTCGACGTCGACGATCTTCCAGGCGATGGGGGTCTCCGTCCTCGTCACCGTGGGCGGGACGTTCCTCAGCCTGCTGGTCACGGCGCTCATGGCGTACGCGCTGTCCAAGCGCTACCTCAAGGGCCGCCGGGTGATCAACTTCCTGGTCGTGTTCACGATGCTGTTCAGCGGCGGCATGATCCCCACGTTCATCGTGGTGCAGAAGCTCGGGCTCATCGACTCGCTGTGGTCGCTGGTCCTGCCGGTCCTGATCAACGCGTTCAACTTCGTGATCATGCGCAGCTTCTTCCAGGGCATCCCGGACAGCCTGGAGGAGGCCGCGCGCATCGACGGCTGCTCGGACCTGGGGGTGTTCCTGCGGATCGTGCTGCCGCTGTCGCTCGCGTCCATCGCGACCATCGGCCTCTTCTACGCCGTCTACTACTGGAACACCTACCAGGCGGCCATCCTCTACATCAACGACTCGGAGAAGTGGCCCATCCAGGTGCTGCTGCGCCAGATCGTCATCGTCGCGTCCGGCATGAACGCGGACGAGGGCTCCGTCGACGTCGTCCCGCCCGCCCAGTCGGTGAAGATGGCCGTCATCTTCGTGGCGACGCTGCCGATGCTGCTCGTGTACCCGTTCATCCAGCGGTTCTTCGTCAAGGGCGCGCTGATCGGCTCGGTCAAGGGCTGACCCGGGGACGTGCTGGCGCGGTCAGCGGGCGTAGGCGGCGTGGAACGACCAGCGCGGGTCGAGCGTCTCGCCGAAGCCCTGTGACTGGACGGCGAGCGTGCCGTCGTCGGCGAGCGCGATGCGCAGCCGGAGCGTGGCCAGCTCGTCGCCGTGGGTCCCCGCGCGGACGTCGAGGACGCCGGGGCCGGTCCAGCCTGCGGTGACGACGGCCGGCTCGTCCCCGATCCGGGTCGTCAGCGGGCCGGCGGTGTCGAGCGCGATCGACCAGCCGTCGGACGACGCGATCGTGCCCCCGGCGGCGTCGACGTCGAGCGTGAGGCCCGCCGGGCCCGAGCCCGGGGTGCGGCCGGCCCAGCGGCCGACCAGCGGGCGCGCGTGCGCGGGCTCGTGGGGCGGCGTGGGCCAGGGGAGCGGGGCGACGACGGCGCCCGCCGTGGCCGCGCCCCCACCCGCCCGCGCCAGCTCGCGCGCGGGCTCGACGAGGTGGTCGAGGACGAGGTCGAGCAGCTTCTGGTCACCGCTCGCCGCCGCCTGGGAGTCGGCGGTGACGACCACGGTGACCCGCAGCCGGGGGTCGCCGTAGACGATCTGCCCGCCCATCCCGAACATCAGCCAGCCGCCGGCGGGCGGCAGCCACAGCTGGTACCCGTACGCCGCGCGGAACGGCCCGCCCCAGGTCTGCGTCGCCGGGTCCGACTGCGGCGACGTGGCGGCCGCGAGGTATTCCGCCGGGAGCAGCCGCGCGCCGTCGTGCACGCCGCCGTCGTTGAGCAGCCGGGCCAGCCGGGCCAGGTCGTCGGGGGTGCAGATCAGGCCGGAGCCGCCGTGGCTGAAGCCGTCCGGGCCGGGCAGGAAGCGCAGGCCGGGGGAGACGTCGAGCGGGTCGAGCACCCGCGGCCGCAGGTACTCGGCCAGCGAGGTCCCGGAGACCCGCTCCACCAGGGCGGCCAGGGTGTACGCGGCGCTGGTGTCGTACGTGAACAGCGTGCCCGGCGGGTGCGTGGGCGGCACGCGGAAGTACGACTCCAGCCAGCCGCCCTCGCGCACCTGGTACGTGGTGGCGCGGTGCGGGCCGACCATCGCGAGCATGTGCCGCAGCGTCGTGGCCTCGAGCCACGGGTGCGCCGGGTGGCCGTCGAGGAGGTCCGGGAAGTGCCCGACGACCGGGTCGTCGAGACCGAGAGCGCCCTCCGCGGCGAGCAGCCCGACGGCGAGGCCCGTCACCGTCTTCGACACCGAGTACATCCGCTGCGGCACGTCGTGTCCGAGCGGGGCGCACGCCGCGGCGAGCAGGCGCTCGCCGCCCGCCCGGACGTCGACGGTGTGCACCGCGACGTCCAGCTCGCGGGCCCGCGCGACGACGGTCGCGAGGCCCGCGGCGAGGGTGGGGTCGGCGGCGGGCGGCGTCACGGGGCTCAGATCAGGTCGCGGACGGCGGCGTACTGGGCGCGCACCTCGGGCCGGGGGGCGGCGGCGAGCGTCGTGGCGACCGTCGTCGACCACGCCGGCGCGGCGACGTCCGGGTCGGCCGCGGCGGCGAGCACCCATGCGGCCTGCCGTGCGGCGCCGTCGGCCACGTACTCGCCCGGCTCGGGGACCCCGATCTCGAGGCCGAAGACCTGCGTGGCCACCTGCTGCACCGCGGGGGACTGGGCGGCGCCGCCGATGAGCATGACGCGCTCGATCGGCACGCCCTGGGCGCGCAGCGCGTCGAGGCCGTCGGCGAGGCCGCAGAGCATGCCCTCGACGTAGGCGCGGGCGAGGTGCTCGCGGGTGGACGTCGCGAGGCGGATGCCGTGCAGCGTGCCCGTGGCGTCGGGGCGGTTGGGGGTGCGCTCGCCCTCGAGGTAGGGCACGAGGACGAGGCCGTCGGCGCCGGGCGGGGCGGCGAGCGCGAGGTCGGCGAGCTCGTGGACGTCGACGTCGAGCACCGACCGTGCCGCGTCGAGCACGCGGGCGGCGTTGAGCGTGACGGCGAGCATGAGGGCGTTGCCGGTGGCGTCGGCGAAGCCGTTGATGGCGCCGGACCCGTCGGCGGTGCGCGCCGGCGCGACCGCGGACACGACGCCCGAGGTACCGATCGAGATCGCGATGTCGCCGGGGGTCATGCCGAGCGCGAGCGCGGCGGCGGCGTTGTCTCCCGCGCCGGGGCCGACCAGGGCGCCGCCGTCGACGTCCGCGCCGGCGACCGACGCGTGCGCGACGCCGCCCGACTCGGACGGCCCGAGCACGCGGGGGAGCGTGACGTCGTCCCGCCCGAGGGCGAGCCTCAGCAGGTCGGGGCGGTAGGCGCCCGCGCCGTCGTCCGCCTCGGCGTCGTAGTAGCCGGTGCCGGACGCGTCCGAGCGGTCGGTGACGAGCGCGTCGAGGCGCGGCCCGAGCGGCGACTCGCCCTCCGGGCCATAGCCGGCGATGCGCCAGGTCAGCCAGTCGTGGGGGAGCGCGACGGCGGCGACGCGGGCGGCGTTCTCGGGCTCGGTGTCGCGCAGCCAGCGCAGCTTGGTGACGGTGAGCGACGCGACGAGCACCGACCCGACGGAGTCGGCCCACGCCTGCGCGCCGGCGTCCCGGTCGCCGTCGCCGAGCTCGCGGATCAGGTCCTCGGCCGCGGCGGCGGAGCGGGTGTCGTTCCACAGGAGGGCGTCGCGGATCACGCGGCCGTCGGCGTCGAGCGCGACGAGGCCGTGCTGCTGGCCGCCGACGGAGATCGCGGCCACGTCGTCGAGGCCGCCGGCCTCCTGCGCGGCGGCGAGGAACGCGTCCCACCAGTGCCGCGGGTCGATCGACGTGCCGTCGGGGTGCTTCGCGGTGCCGGAGCGCACCAGGGCGCCGGTCTCGGCGTCGCGCACGACGATCTTGCAGGACTGCGTGGACGTGTCCACGCCGGCGACGAGGGGCATCGTTGCGTCTCTTTCAGGCAGGGCCGGGGGATGCTGTGAGCGGGCGTTTGGCCCCGATTCGTGACCG
>NZ_JBHWYY010000087.1:0-17326 GCF_042728595.1 Isoptericola sp. NPDC060185
TAATCTCCCCCGGGCCGGGCGGGCCGGGCCTTTGCCCCCCCCCCCGGCCCCCACTTTTACCCCCCCCTTTTGCCCCCCCCCTGGGGGGGGTGGGGGGGGGGGGGGGCCCCCCCCCGGGCCCCCCCCCGGCGGGCGGTCACGCGGCGTTGGTGACCAGCGGCTTGACGGCCGTCGGGTCGAGCCCGACCGCGCCGCGACGGACCAGGGCGCGGAACGCCGTCTGGTCGTTGCCGAACCCGGCCTCGGCGGACCGCTCGAACCGCAGGCCGCCCGCGATGCGGACGACGAGGGCCGACCAGTCGCCGAAGTAGATCGGCTTCTTCGCCAGGCCGAAGGGGTCGAAGTTCGGCTCGATGAACACCGGCTTGCCGAGGATGAGGTCGGGCTGGCCGGCGACCAGGGCCGACTCCCACACCGGCTTGCCGTCCGCGGTCTTGAGCTTGCGGACCACGGCGGCCGCGCCGTCGGACATGCCGAAGGCGCACTTCAGCGAGGCGCGGTAGGGCGCGATCACCGAGTAGAAGAGGTCCACCAGGTAGTCCGAGCCGTGCCCGATCTGGGACTGGTCGCCCAGGCTCGCCGTGTCGCCCGGGAGCGTGGTGACGCCCGGGACGGTGAAGCCGGCCTTCGCGGCCGCGGCGCCCGCCGCGGCGACGTTCAGGCCGAGCTGGCGGCCGGCGTTGCGCGCGATGTACCCCTCGACGTCGAACGTGGCGTCCTGCAGGAGCTCGTTCGGGACGTAGGTGATGTACCCGCGCTTGGCGACGCCCAGGTCGACCGTGTCGAGCGTGGAGTCGCTCTCCGTGATCGGCCCGTTCGCCGGGATGTCGGCGTCGTCCGGCTCCGCGTGGATCGTGGCGCGCGGCATGGGGATGGTGTTCCCGTCCGCCGTCGTCATGAGCGTCGCGTAGTTGAGGATCTCGGACGACTCGACGGCGTGCTCCCACAGCTGGGTGGACACGCCCGCCTTGCCGGTGCCGCCCGCGGCCGACATGGCGCGGGACTCGATCGCGACGTCGTAGGACTCGCCGGCGCGCGACTCGCGCACCCACTTCGCGAACTCCGAGTCGACGCCGCCGCGCTGCTCGTCCTCCGGGCCGCCGTGCTCGCGCCGGAACGACTCCTCGAGGTCCTTCGCGCGCTGCTCGCCCTGCTCGGCGTTGCGCAGCCGCTCGGCGGCGTCCTTGCGGGCCTCGGCGAGGTTGTCGAGCTCCTGCTTCTGCTCGGCCGACAGCACCGGGTTGCCGGAGCGGACGCTCTCGTTGAGAAGGTTCGCCTGGCGGGTGTCGATCGAGTCGACGAGCTCCTTCAGGCTGTTCGTCAGAGACGACATGGGTGTCCCCTTTCCGGGACTCGTTGGGTGGTGGGTCCCGGTGGGTTGCGCCCTGCCGGATCGTGCTGGTGGTGCTACCTGCGCAGCGGGTGGTTTCCCTGCCCGCTGCGCCGGTTGGTCGTCAGGTCAGCGCCACGCCTTCAGCGCGTCGCGGACCGTGAACGCGGGCGGGGCCTCGTCCGTGCGGCGGAAGAACTTCCGCAGCTCGCCCTCGGCCGCGAGCGCCCGGACCTCGTCGACGGACGCGTCCTTGGCGCGGGCGAGGGACTCGAACGCGGCCGCGGGGCCGACGAGCGCGCCCCCCACGGACCGCTGCTCGTCGGCGAGGGAGCGCACGCCGACGCTCGTGTCCTCGTAGGCCGGCGAGTTCACCGGGGCGACGTCGAGCAGGCGGACGGACAGCAGCCGGCGGATCGGGAAGTTCTGGTCCGTCTCGCCCCACTCGTCCTCGTGCACGACGAACGCGAACGACGACTGCCGCACGTCGCCGCGCTGGATCAGCTCGTGCACGTCCGCGCGGGCCGACGGCAGGTCGGCCTCGTAGGTGAGGCCGATGTCGTCGACACCGAGGCGCAGCGTGCCGCCCCCGGTGGTGCCGAGGACCATGTTGTCGTCGTGGTTGTACCGGGCGATGACGCCCGGCCAGCCGTCGCCGCGCGACTTGTTGAATGCGCGGGTCGCGATGGTCTCGACGAAGCCGCCGAGGTTGCGGGACGTGGTGTCGAACTTGGCGGCGTAGCCACCGATGGTGCGCTTGTCGGCGGCCGCGGCCCGGGTCTCGACCGGGACCGTGGTGAACCGACGCTCAGCGGTGCTGGTCATGCGTCCTCCTGACGGGTTGCCGGCGCGGGGTCGGGCCGGGGCACGTTGCGGTAGTCGCCGCCTGCGATGGGCGGGCGATCGTCGAGGGCGAGCGCCTCGTTGAGGGACAGACGGCCGTCCTTGAGCTTCGCGCCGATGATGTCCGTCTGGGTCTTGATGTCGGGGCGGATGGTCTCGGCGACGTCGAGGCGCATGAACTGCCCGCCGGGCAGCCACCGCGCGACGGCGAGCTCGAGCCGCTTGATGTACGGGCGCATGTTGTGCGCCCGGTTCCGGGCCCGGGACTCGTCGTTGGAGTACGTGAGCGAGTCGCCGGCGTTGCCGCCGACCTCGCGCGGGTCCAGGCCGTAGATCGCCGCGATCTCCGAGGCGGTCAGCTTGAGCGTCTCGATGAACTGCGCCTGCGCCGGCGGGACGGACACGATGGTCAGGTCCCAGTCCTTGCCGGTCACGAACGGCTTGCCGGACGCGAACGACGTCACGGCCCGGCTCTGCACCTTCTCCGCGGCCTTGCCGTCGAGCACCTGCATCTGGTTCTTCAGCACCGCGGGCGGGATCCCGCCGCCGCGCTTGACGTCCGCGTACTCCTGCGCCGACAGGCCCGCAGCCACGATCGACGCGTAGTGCTGGATCGGGGACATGCCGAGCAGCCGTCCCTCGGGCACGAGCCACGGGATGTGCGCCACCTGCGAGGCCGGTGTCTGCGCGCCGTTCAGGTACCACCACCTGGTGCCGTGCTCGTCGTTCGTCGGCGACCAGTCCCGCGACCACTCGATCATCAGCGGCAGGTTGCCGCCGTAGCCGGAGACCGACCGGATGCGGCCGACTGCGTTCCCGTCCGTGACCGTCGCGTACATCGCCTGGCCGAGCCAGTTCTCCGTGCCGTACTCGAGCTCGATGTTGCGGAACAGCTCGGGCGTCCCGATCTCCACGACGCCGCCGGCGCCGTCGGGCCGGTAGAACCGCGGGGTGAGGGTCGAGACGTAGTCCACGATCGTGCGGATGGACGCGAACACCGGCGTCAGGTACGTCGCGCGCTCGGTCGTGATCGTCTGGGCGGTGCCGGCGGTGTCGATCCACTCGTCCCCAGCGGCGCGCTTCTCCACGCCTGCGTTGAGCCACCCCATCACTGCCACCCGAGGAGCAGGGCGGCCCCGACGGCGATCGCGCCGACGGCGATGAGCGCCACGCCGAGGCCGACGGCCAGCCACAGTCCAGCGCCGACGGCGAGCGCGCCGCAGGCCATGAGGCCGGCCGAGGTCTCGCCGATGGTCGGTCGCCGCACGGAGGGGAGCTTCACGGTGAGGCGCTTCACGTTGACCCCCTTCACAGGATCGAGGACATGACGTCGTAGTTGGCTTCCTCGCGCGTCGCGGAGAGCGCGCACGCGCACGCCTCGAGCGCGCTGATGTCGCCGCCCTTGCGCGCGAACGCGCGGCGGTCGCCGATCTGCCGCCACCCGGCGGCCGCGACCGCGGCGTCGAGCTCGTCGTACCCGCCGTGCTCGACCGTGCCGGCGTCGACGGCCTGCACCAGGTCGTCGCACGCCTGCACGTACCCGGGCAGGTCCAGGCGGGTCACGATGACGCCGGCCGCCTCGAGGTAGGCGATGACGGTGGACGCGGGCCCGCCGCCGTCGACGACGACGGGCACACCCTGCTCCGACTGGATCCGCGCGACCTCGGCCACGAACTTCCCGCGCTCCCGCGTCGGGGAGCGCAGCACCGAGCCCAGGTGTGGCCGCTCGCCGCCGAGCACCGCGCCCAGCGACAGCCACGCGTGGTCGACGTCGCCGGCCACGCCGAGCGCCACGACGGGCGCGTCCTTCGGGCGCGGCGAGACGAGCTCGGGCCAGCGCGGCATGATCAGCTGTCCGGACGCGTCGTCCCGCCAGATGCCGAGGCGGTCCTCGGCGAACTTCGCCGGGTCGTAGGTCTCGAACTCGCCCTGCACGACCTCGTGGTTCATCCGCGTCAGCCACGCGGGGTTGGCCGACCAGCACAGGTACTCGACCGCCGGCGTCCACTTCCGCGCCGCCAGGTCGTCCTGCGCGGCCCGGTACTCCTCGCTGTCGACCTCGACGCCCCACTCGCACCACGCCGCGTTCGTGGACTTGCCCGCGAGCGCCGCGCGGCGGACCGCGTCGAAGGCGAACGAGTCGTCCTCCTCCTGCGGCGTCGTGCCGAGGAGCCACACCTGCGGGTTGGGCATCGCGGACATGGTCGAGTTGATCGACGTCCACGCGCGTGAGCCGAGGATCTGCGCCTCGTCGAGGAGCAGGCAGTCGGACGAGAAGCCCTTCCCGCCGGCGCCGGAGCGCGCCTTGAACTGGACCTTGGCGCCCGTGGTGAACGTGACGGCCTCGCGGTTGAGCGCGTTCATGACGGCCTTCACCCGCAGCCGCAGCGCGACGTTGTCGTCCGCCTCGATCAGCTCCATGAGCTTCGCGAACGCCTCGCGCGCGGTGTCCTGCTGGTGCGCGCTGACGACGATCTTCTTCTCGCCGAACAGCAGCGCACCCGCGAGGATCCGCGACACCATCAGCTGCGACTTGCCGTTCTGCCGAGGCACCGTCACGCCGACCCGCTGCGCCGCCCACGTACCGTCCGTGCGCTCGCCCTGCGCCGCCTCGAGGATCTCCTCCTGCCAGCCGTCGAGGACCAGGCCGAACGACGCCGACAGGTCGACGACGTCGCGCGCGGAGCTAGCGCGGACGCTCTGCGGCGTGACCCAGGCGCGCGACGGCGCCTCCCCGAGCAGCTCGACGGGCTGCGATCTCGTCAACCGGGTCACCCGCCTTCCCCTGCGACTGCGAGCCGTCGGCCGACGGGAGCGCCGCGATGCGCGCCTCGCACGCGAGCAGCTGCCCGTACAGCGGCGCGCGCTTCTCCGGCGGCGCCTTGTCGATCGAGCGTTGGATCCCCTCGAGTACGCCGCGCAGGTACGCGGCGCGGTCGGTCGCGGCCGCCGGGCGGTCAGCGCCGGCGCGGCAGGCGCGGTGCTTCGGCGTCGCGCTGCTGCGCGCCGTGAGCCGGATCGGCTCACCGCACACCGAGCACTTCCCCTGCCGGGCTGGAGAACTTCCTGTCTTGCGAGCCTTCTTCACCCGCTCGCCCTGACGCTTCGTGACCACGCCATCACCGCCCGAACGCCGTAGATCGTCCGGTTCGCCCTGCGATGCCGCAGCGTCGCGTCTCGCGCCCACCGGCATACCCCAGGGGGGCACGTCCTGCTGAGACCCGCGTAGACCCCTCTGACCTGCGACGACACGGACGAACAGCGGGTGAGACCCGAAAAATATCACGAGCCGTGTGTGAAAACTTTGGTGGTTCGGGGGTGAGGGGGAGGGCTGGCCGCAAAAAATCCGGCGCGGTCGCGCGACGACGCGCGCCGCGCGGCCGGAGATCTTCCTGTCGAGGTCAGAGGTCGAGTCGTCTCGTCGCGGTCACGACGTCGCGTCGCTCGCGTCGAGCTCGCGCGCGTCCACCCTTGCGTCCGCCCTTGCTGGTGTTGCACCGGGCGTGCGCGGGACCGAGGTAGCCGGCGCCGTCGTCCGTGTGGTCCAGGTGCCAGTTGCTGCCCGGCAGGACCGGGCGGCCGCACACCGTGCAGGGCCGGGGGAGCCGGGCCGCCCAGGCGCGGCGCGCGGCCTGGTGCGCGCCGCCGTACCGGTGCAGCTTCTCGGCGTAGGACGTGCCGCGCTGCGTGAGGCGGATCGGGCGCCACGCGGTGCAGTCGAGGTCCTCGAGCCCGGACCAGGCCGGCACGCGGTCGATGCGGTCGTGGGCGGCGTACCACGCGGTCACGCCGCGCAGCCCGTCGCGCACGGCACGCCGTCGCGCGCGCACCCGCTGCGCGCACACGTCGAAGCCCGGGTCGAGGAGATAGCCGTGCGTCGCTCGCACCAGCTGCTGCGCCTTGGCCCGGGCAGTCGAGGAAGCGCCGGTGCGGATCACCACGGCCGACGCGTTGGGGTTCGTGCCGACCGCGCGCATGGCGGCGATGAACTGCCGCTCGCTGCTCCACTGCGCGTCGTCATGGTCCAGCACCTGCAGGCCGAGCGTGTCGGCCAGCTGGTGGGCGAGTGTGGACTTGCCGGCGCCGGGCGGGCCGAACAGCAGCACGACGAGACGAGGCACGGTCACCTCCGCCCGGTACGACGAAGGCCCGGCACCGGGGAGCGGTGTCGGGCCTTGCTGCGGGCATGACGAACCCGCCGCCGTCAGAGTAGCGCATCACCCCGTCGCGTGCGACCAACCCACGATCACGGCGAGTCACGCACGACTCGGTCGGCGGTACAGCCGGGCCGGGTGCACACCTGGTGCACGCGCACGCCGGCGACGGTGGCGAGCACCGCCCACGAGTGCCCCTCGAGCTGGCATCGGGTGACCTCCACCTGGCCTGCGAACGTGACCACGCGCGGCTCGGGCGCGCTCACGGCCGCCACGCCGTACCGACGACGTCGGGCGTGGTGCGGCCGACGAGGGCCGCGGGGGTGTGGGCGCGGTACACGTCGGGGTCGGCGAAGTCCCCGGGCTCGTGGACCTGGCCGCAGGTCGTGCACGGGCCGGACGGGCGGGTCCCGATCGTCGCGGCCACGGCCGCGTGCTCGGCGGCCAGCTGCACCGCGGCGCCGAGCTCGTCGACGGTCGCGTGGTCCCACGCTGTCCCGCAGTCCAGGCAGTAGGCCGTCGTCGGGTACAGCCGCACCCGGACCTTGCCGAGCACCCCGCACACCGGGCAGCGCACGTTCGGCTTCCACGGCGGGTCGGCCCACGTCGTCGCGGTCCGAGCCAGCGCCCACCACCGCATCACGTCCGCGTCGAGGTTGCGCAGCATCGTGTCCGGCAGGGTTGGTGCGAGCTCGAGGAGCCGGCGCAGGCGACGGGCCGGCCCGGACGGCATGGCCTGGCCGACCAGCACGCGGCACCAGGTCTGCGTGCCGAACTGGATGTCCTGGTGCGCGGCCATGCCCTCGATGTTCGTCGGCGGCCGTGAGCAGGGGCCGGCCGACGAGCCGCCGGCGGACGAGTCGTCGGCCGGGTTGAGGAGCTGGGTGAGGAGCGGGTCGTGCTGGATCGTCGTGGAGCGCACGACCGCGCGCGGCAGGGGGCGGGGGCCCTCGGCACCAGGGGCCGGGTCGCGACGCTCCTGCCACGTCTGCTGAGATGCCGGGATCCACTGAGACACGTAGTCGAACCAGGGGTCGACGAGCTGCGCGACGCGCTCGGCCATCCGGTCGAGGATCTCCTCCTGCTCGGTCCGCTCGGGACGGTGCTTGCTCATGCGGGGGTACCTCCGGGGGTCGGGCGAGGGCGGGCACCTCCACGCCGGCCACGACGGCGGCGAGGGCGCGGGGGTTGGGCGGTGGGCTCGGTCGTGCTGGCGGGTGACAGATCAGGTCGTGCGCGCGGCCCCGTACTGGTGTGGTGAGTACCCGAACCGTCCCGACCCGACCCGGTCGAATCCGTTCTGTCGACCTTGGGGGTTGAGTTCCGAGGCGACTTCGGGGCGGACTTCGGACGCGCTGCCGGGGGCGCTGCTGCTCGCACTGCCGTGGGGCGTGCGGGGGCGGCTGCTGCCGGCGCTGCGGGTCGCACACCTTCGGGTGCGGGGTCCGCTGCTGCCTGGGGCGCTGCGCCGTCGTCGCTCGAGACGTTCTCGGTGATCTCGGGGTGGCCGTTGTCGTTCAGGTACTTCGTGGTCGCCTTGCCGTAGCGGGGCGACGTCGGGGGCGTGCGGACGGTGTGGTTGTCGTCCCAGAGGTCGACGTTGCCGCCGCGGGCGCTGTTGCAGCCGAGGCAGGCGACGACCATCGTGTCGACGGTGCCGGCGGTGCCCGGCTCGAGGTGGTCCAGGGTGCCGGTGCGGTTGCTCTTGCGTCCGCGCCACTGCACGAGGAGGCCGCACCATCGGCAGTTGTCGCCGTCGCGGAGCAGCACGGGCGCCTTGAGCGCCGGGTTGCGGGTGTCGTCGCGCTGCTGACGCTCCCACGTGACCTCGGCGCGCAGCCGCAGGTGGATGAACTCCGGGTCCTGGACGAGGCGCCAGGTGCGGCCCGCGAGGACCACCTCGAGCAGCCCGACGGCGACGCACTGGCTGATCAGGTCGCGCCAGCGAGCGCCGCCGATCATCTGCACGGTGCCGACGTCGATGACGTAGTCGGTGGTGTGCGCGGCGGACTGGATGGCGCACCGGCTGACGAAGCCGAAGACCTCGTTCACGGTCCGCTCGTCAGCGGTGTGGAGGCCGGCGGTCGCCATGACGGCGGGGTAGGTGGCGGCGCTGTCGCCGGTGCGCATCCAGGGCAAGGGGTGCGGCTCCTTCCGGGAGTCGGGACGGGGCGGTGGTGGGTCAGTCGGAGCATCGGCACTCGCCCGTCTGGGGGTTGGTCGGGCCACCGCAGGAGTCGCAGAGGTTCACGTCGTCGTCACCTCCTCCCGGGTGAGGACGGCGAGGATCGTGCCGTCGAGGAGGTCGGCCGGCCGCCACACGTGCCGCTCGATGCCGGCGGCCGCGAGGCCGACGAGCCACGACTGCTGCGCGGGTGAGACGCGGCCACGCTCGGTCTTGAGCTCGGCCATGACGAGGCGCCGGCGGGCCGTGCTCAGCAGGACCAGGTCCGGGAACCCGGGCTGCGAGCGGCGGGAGTCGTGGGTGTGGTAGCCGAGTTCCCAGCCGAGCTCGCGGGCCAGGCCGAGGACGCGGGTCTGCAGGGCGGCCTCGGACATGTCGCGGGCGACCTGGGCGCGGTACTCGGCGCGGGACAGGGGCCGCAGCGGGGCGGCCATCAGCCGTCCGTGTCGTCGGCGAGGAGCTCGGCCTGGGACTTGTCGCCCACCGTGCCCGCGCACGAAAAGCTGTACGAGAGGCCGTCAGCGGAGAAGCCGGCGCCGCGGCACGGAGTCTGCCCGCACCGCGGGCACGGGCGCAGGACCGACGCGTCGACGGCGCGACACGCGTGGTACCCGCCGCCCGCCGGCGCCCGCCACGGGCCCTGCCGGCGGGCTGCGCGGCACTCGGTGCAGCAGCAACGGCCGCAGCGGACGCACGGGAGGGCGACGTGCCGGCGCAGGCGCGGCGTCCACGTCGCGAACACGAGCAGGGCCACGCAAAGCAGCACGAGGCCAGCGAGCGCGCCGAGCATGAGGAACAGGAGGCTCGTCACCGGTCGGCCTCCCGCTCCGCGCGGATCTCCGCGAGGACGGCGTCGATCGCCTCAGGCGGCTCGAGCACCGTGCGGGCCCGGGATCCGTCGGACTCGCCCACGACGCCGACGCGCTCCAGCTCGTCCATGAGGCGGCCGGCCTTCGCGAACCCGATGCGGAGCTTGCGCTGCAGCATGCTCGGCGAGCCGAACTGCGTGGTGAGCACGAGCCGGACGGCGGCCTCGACGATGTCCTGCTCGAGGTCGGGCTCCTTGTCCGCGTTGGTCGTCGCGTCGAAGATGCGGTCGACGACGGCGGCGAGGCTGCCGGTACTCTCTTCCTCGAGCAGGCCCTCGCGGTAGTCGCCGGCTGCGCGGCGCAGCAGGTTCGCCCACCGGGTCTCGTGCTCCATCTGGGCGACGGCGTCGCGGCTCATCGGCATGATGACGCCGACGACCTGGCCGTTGTCGACGCGCACCGTCCACGCGCCGTCGTGGAACTCGTCGCGGCCGGCCCGCGGCGTCACCTCGAGCGGCAGGCCGTAGACGTTCGCCGTCTTCACCCACCGGGTCACCAGCACCGGGTTCAGCGCGGTGCGCAGCTGGTCCGCCGCGGGCAGGCCGAGCGTGGCCGCGATCAGGCGCGGCACGTCCGGGAAGCCACCGCCCGGCCGCACCACGTCGTCCGTCGGGATCCGCGGCACCGTCAGCGAGCGCCCGTCGAGCAGGGCGCCCTCCTCGGTGAACGTGACCTCGTGGGGCGTGACGACGAGGTGGAACGCCTGCGTCTCCCACTGCGCGCGGGCGTGCTTCTCCGCCGGCGGGGTGAGCACCGCGAGGACCTCGCGCGCTGACCGGGGCTCGATGTCCACGGTCGCGAGCTCGGGCAGCTCGAGCACGTCCTGCACCTCGATGTACGCGGCGGCCGCGGTGTAGCGGTCCAGCGCGACCGCCAGGACCGTCTTGTCGTCCACGAACTGCAGCCGCACCCGCTGCAGCACCGGGAGCTCGTCCTCCGTCGACACGTGCGGCAGGACCGCCGCGAGCGCCATGCGGAGGGACGCGCGGCCGACGTAGACGTCGACGGGCGGGGCGGCGACCTTCGTGGGGGTCTCGGTGGCGGTCACGCGGCGGCCTCCTGGGGGTGGTCCTTGCGGAAGTGGGCGGCGAGGTCGATGACGGCCATCGGGAACGTGACCTTGACGCCGACCTGGATGACCTTGTGGCGGGGGCAGGTCCAGACGAAGCCGCGGCCGAGCTCGCCGTCGAGACGGCGGACCCGGCGCACGCGCGGGCGCGGGGCGGGCTTGGCGTCGGGGCGCGCGGCGACCTGCTCCGCGACCTTGGACGGCGGCACCGGGTTGCCCTTCCAGCGACCGCGGACCTCGACGCCTGCGCCCTTGAGCACGGCGCTCACCGTCGCCTGCGAGACCCCGATGCGGTCCGCGACCTCCTGCATCGTCAGCACCTCCTCGGTGCTCGTGTAGAGGGTGACGATCTGCCGGTTGCGGATCTCGCGGGACTCGCGCGTCTCGCCGCTCCTCGGGCCGCGGCGGGCGGGCTTCTGGGTGGGCACGGGCACCTCCTCGGTGCGGTCGATCAGGGCGGGCGGCGGCGTGGTGAACGCGGCCTTCTCGTACTCGGTGCTGACGAGGGCGGCGCCGTGCAGGCGCGACGTCGACTTCGTGGCGGGCTGGCCCGACGGCTGCGCGAACGGGTTGGTGGCCGCGCGGCGTGCCGCCTCGGCCTCGCGCCGCTCGCGCAGCGCGTCCAGGTCGGCGGGGGTGCGTCCCGTCGGGAGGGTGAGGGCCCCGCCCACGTAGCCGCCCGCGGCGGTAGTGCCGGCGGCCCTCACGAGGCACGCCCCGCGACCAGACGCTGACGGTGGTCCCAGCCCTCGAGGTACGCGACCGCGGCCGCGAGCGCCGTGTCCTGGGCGATGAACCCGACGCCGCCGAGGTGCAGCACCGTGAGGGCCTCCGCGTGGAGGCGCTCGGCGTCCATGCGCGGGTCGAGCGCGGCGGCGACGTAGCAGCGGAGGGCGAACGCTTTGGCGGGCACGGCGGCCTGAGCGGCCGCGAGCGCCTCGGAGAGGATGCGGCGGGAGTCGCGGACGCCGGCGGCGAGGTGCGCGGCCGCGTGGCGCAGCTGGGCGGCGTAGATCGCGCGCACGGCCTCGTCCTCCCAGCCGGGGGCGGCCGGGATGATGGGCTGCTCGGCCGTCGCGGGGCGGCGCGCGGGGCGGTGGGCGCGGGTCAGGGTCGCGGTGGCCACGTCACGCCTCCTTCGTCTCGTAGGCGTCCAGCCAGGCGTGCTCGAGCTCGGACAGCCCGTACCCGGCGTCGGCGAGGAACCGGAGGTGGGTGGCGCCGAGGGCCGGCGCGCCGGTGTAGTTGTTGTCCGCGGCGGGCCGGCGCCAGAACGCGAGCTCGCCCTTCGCCTTGATGGCGTCCTCGCCGATCGCCATCGCGGCCTCGAGGAGGTACCGCTTGCCGCCGTCGGGACTGCGGCGGATGGCCTTCACGTGTGCCGAGGTCGACGCGTCGGCGACCAGGTCGTCGAGGACCTGGTGGACGCCGAACTCGTGCGGGTTGCCGATCGCGATCATGAGGGCTGCGTGCTGCACCTCGGCGTCGGTCGGCTTCACCGCGCGGCCCACGAAGCGCGAGCGGATGAACTCGCGGCGCACCGTCTCGGCGGCCTCGGCCGCCTTGCCGTTCGCGATCACGCGGCGGCGCTCAGCGGTCGCCTCCTCGGGCGTGGCGCCCGACGTCGCACCGGCGGTGTTCCGGGCGTGCCGGTTGAAGTGCGCGTGCTCACGCCAGGAGGTGCAGTACGTCTCCTCGCGCACGTCGTCGACGCTCCTCGCCCACACGTAGACGGCGTGCCCCGGGCAGGACATCTGGTGCTCGGTGACGTCGAGCGCGGGAGCGGTGCCGTTCGCGTTCGGCTTGTCGGTGAGGCTGCTCAGGTTCTCGGCGCGTGCGCCCTGCCCGTAGGTCACCGCGCGGACGTCCAGCACGGTCACGCCCTGGGCGCGCAGCTCGCGCTGGCGGTTCTCGACGGCCTCACGCTCGGCGATGTCGCGGCGGGTCCGCTCGATCTCGTGGTCGATGTCGGACGGGTCGTCGATGGCCGCCTCGACGAGGCGCTCGGCGGTCTCGACGTCGCCGGCGGCCACGTCCGCGATCTTCGCCGCGGTCACCAGGTCGACGCCGGCGCCGTGCACCGCGGTGCGCGTGCCCTCATCGACCTCCGCAAGCGCCAGCGCGGCGGTGACGTCGTCCTTGGGGCGGTGGGTGCGCTTGGCGATCTTCGCCGGCGACCAGCCGAACAGGGCGAGCTGCGCGACGGCCGCGACGTCGTCGGCCTGGGTGATCCCGAGCCGGTGGTGGTTCTCGCCGAGCTGCTCGACGATGCGGGCGGCCTCGTCGGCGATGTCGTCCACGAGGTAGACGGGCACGGACGGGAGGCCGGCCTCGACGGCGGCGAGGGTGCGGCGCTGGCCGGTGACGACCTGCAGGTTGCCGAGCGCGTCGTGCTTCACGGCGATCGGCTGACGGACGCCGTTCTCCGCGACGTCGCGCTTGAACGCGGTGCTCATCACGACGGTGCGGCGGACGTTCTCGCCCAGCACGAGCGACGTCGGGTCGACGAGGGTCGGGCGCGCCACCTCGGGCGCGTGGGCGGCGCTCACGCCAGCACCGCCGGCCGGACGCGGGAGACGCGCGCGGCCGTGTACGGGCCCCAGGACTCCACACGGTGCACGCGGTCGTCGACGACGGCGTAGACGTCCAGGCGGCCCTCCTCGCGCCACTTCCACTCCACGACGTTCGACACGAAGACCGGGGCCGCCGTCTCGTCGAGCATCCGGACACGGATGTCGAACGGCGTGCGCTCGCCCGACGGGCGCGACACGCGCTCGGACGGCGCGTCCTGGCGGGCCGGCGCGTCGAGCACGGGCACGGCGCGGACGCGCTCCACGACGTCGGCAGGGTCCAGGCCGACGGCCGTCGCGACGATGCGGGTGATGCCGTCCACCTCCTCCGGGGTGGCGTCGCGCAGCGGCAGCTCGTCGGACGCGGCGTACACGGGCGCGCCCTCGGGGTTGGGCTCGTCCGGGAGCGGGTACGTCATGCCGCGCACGTCGCGCGGGGTCGGGACGGGGTGCAGGTCGGTCACGGGTGTCTCCTGGTGGTCAGGCGGGGCGGGGGGTCAGTCGTCGTGGGCCGCGAGCGCCGTGGTGTCGGCGCGGGGGTGGGCGATGCGGGCGAGGGTGGCGATGGTCTGCCGTCGGGCTTCCTCGCGGGCGTCTTCGTGCCGCCGGCACATGGGGCAGGCGGGGCGTCCGGACCGGAGGGTCCGGGCGACCGGTACGCCGTGCTCGCAGAGCGGCTCGTCGACGTCGGCGAGGAGCACGGTCTACCCCGTGGGGGTGCGGCGGTAGAGCTTCACGAGGGCGTGGTGCGCGGTGAAGCCGGTGGACGGCTCGCGGCGCGGGTCGCGGGTGCCGGGGTAGTACACGGGCTCGATGAGCCGGTCGGCGCAGGCGCGGGCGAACAGGCCCGCGCGAGCGCGGTGCGGGAAGTGCACGGCGTCGAGCTGGTGGCGGACGAGGTTCACGGAGAACTCGGTGCCGGGGCGGACGCTCGCGATCGCGGCGAGGCCGGCGGCGACCTGCTCGGGCGTGACGCCCTTCATCGAGCGGGCGCGGCCGCGACGACCGGCCTCGGCGGGGGTGATGGTCGTGGCGGTCATCGGTGGGCCCTCCGCTGCGTGACGTGGACGAGGCGGGCGAGGAGCGCGGCGCCGCCGAGCATGAGGACCGGGCCCGCGATGAGCTGGCCGCCCGACGCGAGCGGGGCCGTCAGCTCGACGACGACGCCGGCGTAGACCCCCGCGAGCGCGACGAGCAGGGTGACCGCGTGGCCGATCGGGTGCCGGTCGACGCGCCCCGCGGTGTGCATGGTCACGCGGGGCGCGTCGGCCGTCCTCTCCTCCCCCTGCGAGGTGAGGTCGGGCTCGCCGTCGTCGTCGCGCGGAGTAGTCGCGGCGAGGGCGGCGAGGCTGTTGGTGGCGGCGTGGTCGGCGAGGAGGTCGTCGACGTCGCGGGACTCCGGCGCGTCGCTCACCGGATGCCTCCGCGCAGCTCGACGAGGCGGGAGCACGCGACGTCGAGGGCCGACATGGCGCGCCCCTCGGGGATGCCCGGCTCCGAGCCGTACCAGTCGAGCGCGGCCGCGACGACGTCGGCCTGGGCGCGCACGTCCGCGAGCGCCTTCGTCGCGGCCTCGTCGACCGCGGCGGAGGCGGGCGCGACCCGGCCGTGCAGCAGCGCCTGCAGGCCCGCCGGCGACGACAGGCGCGGCACCTCGGGGGCGACGGCGGCCGGGTCACGCTCGACCCCCGGGACGGCGTCGATCGGGGCCGCGTCGTCCTGCTCGGCGTGCCAGTCCATGTGGTCGCGGATCGGGTCGTAGTCCTCGTCCAGGTCGACCGGGCCACCGGCCCAGCCCGACGCGAACGAGCAGCCCAGGCGCGGGCACCGGAACAGGCCGGAGTCGGCCGACGGGTCGTAGGTGGCGCCGTCGAACGAGAGGACGCCGTCCGGCGTCACCGTCTTGGTGGTCATCGGGCCACCACCAGCTGCGTCTTGGCGGGGGCGGTGACGGCGCCGCCGCGAGAGGTCGCGGCGTACTGCTCGTCGAGCCAGGCGTCGACGTCGTCCTCGTAGTAGGCGACGCGGCGGCCGACCTTGAAGCTGCGCGGGCCCTTGCCCTCGTGGCGGAGGAAGCGCAGGGTGCCCTCCGGCATCCCGGTGCGCTCAGCCACCGCGGGGATGAGCATGATCCGACGGTTCACGGGTACTCTCCTTCGTGTCTGGTGAGGGTCGGCGCTTCTTGGCGGGGGCGGCCGGCCCTTGCTGTTTCCTGGCGGTCAGTTGGAGCGGCGCTCGGCCTCGCCGTAGATGTCGGACGCCGTCGTCCCGAGCGCCACCGCGAGCTTCACCGCGGCGGACGCCTTGAAGTCCCGGACGCCGGCGAAGTACCGCTCGACGCTGCGCGCACCGAGGCCGGCAGCGGCCGCGATGTCCGTCACGGACAGGCCCTGCTCCTTGCGGCGCTCGTCGATCACCTTCATGACCTCGGAGACCTGGGGTGCGTTCATGTTGCGACCGTAGCGCCAAATATGGCGAACGGCAACGTTGATCTGGCGAGCGTGCCAGAGTTCACCCGGATACAGGGTGTGTGAGACGGGGCGAAAAATGCGCCCGACCTGGCGTATCAGACGCCGTAACGGCGTACTCTCTCCGGGTATGGACACCTACGAGAACGACGCCGACACCCTGGTCAGAGCGCTTCTGGCCACCGTGAACGGTGAACGGGTTGCCGCCGGCCTCACGGTCGCGGAGCTCGCCGAGAAGTCCGGGGTGCCGAAGCGGACCCTCGACCGATACCTCGGGCCGGGCGGCGGCGACATCCCCAACAAGATGCTGACGAAGGTCGCGAAGGCGCTCGGCGTCACGGCGTCCTTGCTCTGGGCGCGCGCTGAGGAGCGGGCCGCACGCGAAGAGTCGCGAGACTGAGTTTCACCCGGTTCTCAAGTATTCGTACCGTTTCAGCCGAATTACTGTTCCGTCATGAAATCAATTTCCGTTCCTGACGGGACCTCCGCGACGTCGCTCGCCACGCTCCACGCACTCCGAGCCCGGGACATCCACCGCAGTGCCGTGCCGCCCGACGTCCTCGACCGCCTGGTCGCCGACGACCTCACCGCGCGCGACCTCGCGTACCTCTGCGTCGTCGCCGGCACGCTCCCGTCGACAGTCGTCGCTGCTGCCGGGGGATGAGGCTCTAGAAGCCCCCCCCCCCCCCCGCGATTCCAACGTTCAGGAGGAGCCGTGGCCAATCTCGCGAAGAGGCCAGACGGCAAGTGGCGGGCCCGCTACAGAGACGAGCAGGGCCGCCAGCACGCAAAGCACTTCCGCCTCAAGAAGGAGGCGGAGGACTGGCTCGCCGACGTCGCCGTGTCAGTCAAGTCGGGGACCTACGTAGACCCCGCCCGCGCCAAGCTCACCGTCGCGCAGTGGTGCACAGAGTGGATCGAGGCGTACAGCGGCCGACCCTCCACGATCCGACAGGCGCGCACCCACCTCGCGCGGATCGAGAAGGGGCTCGGCAAGCACCGCCTGAGCGCCCTCCGGCCGTCACACGTGAAGGCGTGGATCAAGCAGCTGCAGGACGAGCCGCTCGAACCGTCCTACGTCTACGCCCTGCACGCCCGCCTCGCGCAGCTGATGACCGACGCCGTGCACGACGGCCTCGTGCCACGGTCCCCGTGCTCCCGCCGCACGGCACCGCCGGCGGGCCGCCAGCGCACGTTCATCGCCACGACCGAGCAGATGTGGGCACTCCACGACGCCATGCCCGAGCGATACCGGGCCGCGGTGCTGCTCGGTGCGTTCGCCGGCCTCCGCGACGCCGAGGTGTGCGGGATCCGGAAGGACGACGTCGCCTGGCTCGAGTACGTGATCCGGCCGGCGGTGCAGTACCCCGAGGACCCGCTCAAGACGGAGGAGTCGAAGACGCCCATCCCCGTCGCGCGCGAGCTCGTCGACCAGCTCGCCGCCCACCTGGCCGCCCACCCCTCCGACACCTGGATCCTCACGGACGACCTCGGGCAGCAGGTCGGGCCGTGGAAGCTACAGCGCGCGGTCCGCACGGCGCGCAAGCGGGCCAACCTGCCCGCCGAGTTCCGCTTCCACGACCTCCGGCACTACTACGCCTCGCTGCTGATCTCCGACGGCGCGGACGTGAAGGTCGTGCAGGCGCGCCTGCGGCACAGCTCGGCGAAGACCACCCTCGACACCTACGCGCACCTGTGGCCCGACACCGACGAGGCCACGCGAACCGCCACCGCCGGCGTGCTCCGCGCGCGCATCGCCGCGAGCGCCGAGGAGGCCGTAGGGGAGTAGGGCTGCGAGCCCGCAGCACGAAGACGCCAGGAGCCCCGCCCCCTCATCG
>NZ_JBHWYY010000088.1:0-17263 GCF_042728595.1 Isoptericola sp. NPDC060185
GCTCCCCCCGCGCGGGGGCGTCGGCTACGGCGCGGGGGCCGGGGGGGGGGCCGGGCCCCGGCCGGTGGCCGGCCCCGGGGCCACGGCCATTGTGCGACGACCTCGTGGCCGCTATCGTCACCTGGGTGTCGTAACCGATCTGTGATATTCATGCTTCAACGACCGTGAGTCCGGGCGCCGCCCGGACCGGATCCCGAGCAGTCGGGTGGGAGTGCTCCCACCGCGCCAGGAGCCGGGGACGCGGTCATTCGTCGAGGAGGTGCCGATGCGTGCAGCGGTCGAGGTCCGGCCGGCCGAGCAGGACGACATGGTCGCCGTCGCGCACCTCGCCGAGCGCGCGGTCGAGGAGTCGCCGTCCGCGGTCCAGGGCTCTCCCGCCGACGCGTCGCGGCTCCTGGAGCACCTGAGCGTCCTGCTGGGCGCGGGCGGGCAGGTCCTCGTCGCGACCCACGAGGACCAGGTCGTCGGGTTCGCCGTGCTGCGCGTCATCGACCCCCTGCTCTTCGCGACGACGACGAGCCTCTACGTCGACGCGGTCTTCGTCTCCCCGGCGGCACGCCGCCGGGGCGTCGGTCATGCGCTGGTCGCGGCGGCCGCGGCCGTCGCGGGGGAGCGCGGCGCGGAGAACGTCTACTGCGCCCCCGCGCCCGGCGCCCGAGGGATGCACCGCTTCCTCGCCCGCCTGGGGTTCGCCCCCACCTCGGGGCACCGCGTGGTCGCCACGGCGACCCTGCTGCGCCGCCTGGCCCAGGAGAACCCCCGGGCGTCGCGCGCCGCCGTGCGCGTCGGGCGCCGCGAGGCGACCCGGGCCGCGATCGAGGACCTCGTGGCGCGCCGCCGCCGAGCCCGTGCCGCGGGCCTGCCGACCGGCCCGGTGGACCTGCGGGCCTTCCAGGAGGAGCGGGACGCCGCCCTGCGCGAGGCGGCCGAGCGGGCCGCCGACGGCACGGAGGTCGGCGCCGACGAGGTGCTCGGCGAGCTCGGCGTCGTCCCCCGGCGCGGCGTGACGAGCGAGTCCGTCCCCTCCTGAGGCATCGGGCGGGCGCCGGCAGGCGTGCGCCGCGCTGACGCGGCCTAGCGGCCGTCGAGGATCATGCAGGTCAGCCGCGCGGTGCACACGCGCCGGCCGTCGTCGTCGGTGACGACGATCTCGTAGGCCGCCGTCGACCGGCCCAGGTGCAGCGCGCGGGCCTCCCCGTGCACGGTCCCCGACCGCACCCCGCGGTGGTGCGTCGCGTTGAGCTCCAGGCCGACCGCCGCGCGCCCCGTCCCGGCGTGCTGCTGCGCCGCGACCGAGGCGAGCGTCTCGGCGAGGGACGCCGTCGCGCCGCCGTGCAGGAGCCCCGCGGGCTGCGTGTTCCCGGCCACCGGCATCGTGCCCGTGGTGAGGTCGGCGGCGACGCCCGTGAGCTCGATGCCGAGGCGCTCGATGAGCGTGCCGCGGCTGGCGGCCGCCCACTGGTCCAGGGTGCTGGGGAGCTCGGGCGTGCCGGTGGAGGTGTCAGCCATGGGCGATAGGTTGGCACCCGTGACGACCTCCGCGCGAACCGGGACCCGCCCACGCCTCCTCCTGATCGACGGCCACTCCATGGCCTACCGCGCGTTCTTCGCGCTGCCGGACACGCTGGTGACCTCCAGCGGCCAGGTGACGAACGCCGTCTACGGGTTCACGTCGATGCTGACCAACTTGCTGCGCGACGAGCAGCCGACGCACGCGGCCGTGGCGTTCGACGCCGGCCGCGTGACGTTCCGCACGGAGCGGTTCCCGGAGTACAAGGGCAACCGTGACGCGACGCCCGAGGTCTTCCGCGGCCAGGTGCCGCTCATCAAGGAGGTCCTCGAGGCGCTGCGCATCCCGGCGCTGCAGCGCGAGGGCATCGAGGCCGACGACATCCTGGCGACGCTCGCCCGCGAGGGGGCCGAGGCGGGCCTGGACGTGCTGGTCTGCTCGGGGGACCGCGACTCGCTGCAGCTCGTGACCGAGCGCGTGACCGTGCTGTACCCGAAGCGCGGGGTCTCGGACCTGGCCCGCATGACGCCGGAGGCGGTCGAGGAGAAGTACGGCGTGCCGCCGCACCAGTACCCCGACCTCGCCGCACTGGTCGGCGAGTCGAGCGACAACCTGCCCGGCGTGGCCGGCGTCGGCCCCAAGACGGCCGCGAAGTGGGTCACGACATACGGCGGGCTGGACGCGCTGCTCGAGCACGTGGACGAGCTCAAGGGCAAGGCCGCCGGGAACCTGCGCGAGGCGATCGACCAGGTGCGTCTCAACCGCGAGCTCAACGCGCTCCTGGACCACCTGGAGCTGCCGCTGGCGATCGACGACCTGACCCTGGCCGGGTTCGACCGCGAGGCCGTGCACCGCGTCTCCGACACCCTCCAGTTCGGCACGCTGCGCGACCGGCTGCTCGCCGCCGACCCGTCTGCGGAGCAGGCCGAGGAGGTCGCGGTCGCCGGGATGCAGGTCGAGCTCGCGGCCCTGGCGGCGGGCGGGCTGGGCGACTGGCTCGCGGCCCGCGCCGGGCGCGCGCTGGGCCTCGAGGTCACGGGCACGCCGACGCCGGGCGCAGGCGACGCCTGGGAGGTGGCGATCGCCGAGGGGCCCTCGGGCGACGGCCAGGGAGCCGCCGTCGCGGTCGACCTCGCGGACGTGCCGCCCGAGGACGAGCGCGCCCTCGCGGCCTGGCTCGCGGACCCTGAGGCGCCGAAGGTCGTGCACGGCGCCAAGGCGGCGTGGCACGAGCTCGCCGGTCGCGGGCTCGACCTGCGAGGCGTCACCTTCGACACGGAGCTCGCGGCGTACCTCTGCTACCCGGACCAGCGCGGCTACGACCTCGCGGACCTCACGGTGCGCCTCCTCGGTCGGGAGCTGTCGGCGGGCGGGGCGGCCGACGCCGGTGGCCAGGGCGCGCTGGACCTGGCTCTGGACGGCGGGGACGACGCCGACGACCCGCGGGCCCGGCAGGCGGCCGTGCGCGCCGCCGCCGTCGTGGAGCTGGCCGAGGCCCTCACGGGGCAGCTCGCCGACCGGGGTGCGGCCGACCTGCTCACCGACCTGGAGCTGCCGCTGACGGCAGTGCTGGGGCGGATGGAGTCCACCGGCATCGCCGCCGACGTCGAGTACCTCACCGAGCTCGAGCGGCAGTTCGCCGCGATGGTGGCCGACGCGGCGGCGGACGCCTACGACGTCATCGGACGGCAGGTGAACCTCGGCAGCCCCAAGCAGCTGCAGGAGGTGCTCTTCGACCAGCTCGGGATGCCCAAGACCAAGAAGATCAAGACGGGTTACACCACCGACGCCGCGTCGCTGCAGGACCTGTACGTCAAGACCGAGCACCCGTTCCTCGAGCACCTCCTGGCGCACCGCGACGCCACGCGCCTGCGCTCGACGGTCGAAGGGCTGCTCAAGTCCGTCGCCCCGGACGGCCGGATCCACACGACGTTCCAGCAGACCATCGCCGCCACGGGGCGCCTGAGCTCCACCGACCCGAACCTGCAGAACATCCCGATCCGCACCGAGGAGGGCCGCCGCATCCGCCGCGCCTTCCGGGTCGGCGAGGGCTACGACACCCTGCTCACCGCGGACTACAGCCAGATCGAGATGCGGATCATGGCGCACCTGTCGGGCGACGAGGGGCTCATCGAGGCGTTCCGGTCGGGGGAGGACCTGCACCGGTACGTGGGCTCGCGTGTCTTCGAGGTGGCCCCCGAGGACGTCACGCCCGAGATGCGCTCCAAGATCAAGGCGATGAGCTACGGCCTCGCCTACGGGCTGAGCGCGTTCGGCCTCTCGCAGCAGCTCACCATCCCCACCAGCGAGGCGCAGTCGCTGATGGACGACTACTTCACGCGGTTCGGCGGGGTGCGCGACTACCTCACCGGCGTCGTGGAGGAGGCGCGGGCCACCGGGTACACGGCGACGATCCTGGGCCGCCGGCGCTACCTGCCGGACCTCACGAGCGACAACCGGCAGCGCCGCCAGATGGCGGAGCGGATGGCGCTCAACGCGCCGATCCAGGGCAGCGCCGCGGACATCATCAAGGTGGCGATGCTCGGCGTGCAGCGCGAGCTGGACGAGCGCGGACTGGCCTCGCGGCTGCTGCTGCAGGTGCACGACGAGCTCGTGGTGGAGGTCGCGCCGGGGGAGCGGGAGGCGGCCGAGGACGTGCTGCGCGGCCAGATGGGCTCCGCGGTGTCTCTCGACGTGCCGCTGGACGTCTCGGTCGGCGTCGGTCCCACCTGGCACGACGCCGGGCACTGAGGGTCCGGGTCCGCCGGGCGCGGCGCGTCAGTCCTTCGTGGTGACGAACACCGCCGTGCCCGGCAGGACGGCGCCGCGCTCGGGGCTCCAGCCGCCCCAGGTCGCGGTGTTCCACGCCGGCCACTCGGGCTCGACGACGTCGCGCAGCCGCAGCCCGGCCGCGGCGACGTCGCGCACGTGGTCGCCGACGGTGCGGTGGTACTCCGCGTACCGGACCTCGCCGCGGTCGTCGGCCTCCACGTAGGGGCGCCGGTCGAAGTACGAGCGGTCGGCGGTGAGCCCGCGGACCGACGGGTCGTCGGGGAACGCCCAGCGCACGGGGTGGGTCACGGAGAACACCCACCGGCCGCCGGGGCGAAGCACGCGCGCCGCCTCGGCGTGGACCCGCGCGGCGTCGGCCACGAACGGGATCGCCCCGTAGGACGTGAAGACCACGTCCGCGCTGCCGGAAGCGAACGGCAGGCGCCGGGCGTCGGCCTGGACGAGGGGGACGACCACGCCCGTCGTCGCGTTGAGGCGTGCGGCGCCGGCGAGCATCCGCGCGGACACGTCCGTGGCGACGACGTGGGCGCCGCGGGCGGCGAGCCAGCGGGCGCAGTGCGCGGCGCCGGCACCGACCTCCACGACGCGGGCGCCGGTGACGTCACCGAGGAGCCCGGCCTCCGCCTCGGTGAGGCCCTCGGGCCCCCAGCGGAAGCCGGCGTCGCCCAGGAACGCGCCGTGCTCGGCGAGGTACTCGGTGGCGTTCTCGTCCCACCACCCCCGGGCGGCCGCGTTGCCGGCGTCGTCCGGGACGTCCTGGTAACCCGCGTGCGAGATCGGGCGCGGCGCGGGAGGATGGTGGCTCACCCGGTCATCGTGGCACGGGCTCCGGACGGGCGGTCGGCGGCGACGCCGGGTGGCTCCCAGGGCGTGTTGACCCCACGCTGCGCCGTCGATAAGATGTTCGGCGGTGCAGTGCGCCCGAGGACGTCCTGGCGTGCGGAACGCAGACGTGCGGATCGTTCGCCACGTCGACTCCCGGTGCACGTACCACAGACCCTGTCCGCACTACGTCCTGTCCGCATCGGAGCATCTACTCAATGACCATCTCCACCACGAAGTCCGCCCCCCAGGTTGCCGTCAACGACATCGGCACCGAAGAGGACTTCCTTGCCGCCGTCGACGCCACCATCAAGTACTTCAACGATGGTGACATCGTGGAAGGCACGATCGTCAAGGTCGACCGCGACGAGGTCCTCCTCGACATCGGTTACAAGACGGAGGGCGTGATCCCGTCCCGGGAGCTCTCCATCAAGCACGACGTGGACCCGGGCGAGGTTGTCGCCGTGGGCGACGCCGTCGAGGCTCTCGTCCTCCAGAAGGAGGACAAGGAGGGTCGCCTGATCCTGTCCAAGAAGCGCGCCCAGTACGAGCGCGCCTGGGGCACGATCGAGAAGATCAAGGAGGAGGACGGCGTCGTCACCGGCACCGTCATCGAGGTCGTCAAGGGTGGCCTCATCCTCGACATCGGTCTCCGTGGCTTCCTCCCCGCCTCCCTCGTGGAGATGCGTCGCGTCCGCGACCTCGCGCCGTACGTCGGCAAGGAGATCGAGGCCAAGATCATCGAGCTCGACAAGAACCGCAACAACGTGGTCCTGTCGCGCCGTGCCTGGCTCGAGCAGACGCAGTCCGAGGTCCGCTCCACCTTCCTGCAGACCCTGCAGAAGGGCCAGGTGCGCCCCGGTGTCGTCTCCTCGATCGTCAACTTCGGTGCGTTCGTGGACCTCGGCGGCGTCGACGGTCTGGTGCACGTCTCGGAGCTGTCCTGGAAGCACATCGACCACCCGTCCGAGGTCGTCGAGGTGGGCCAGGAGGTCACCGTCGAGGTTCTCGACGTCGACTTCGACCGCGAGCGTGTCTCCCTGTCGCTGAAGGCGACGCAGGAGGACCCGTGGCAGACCTTCGCCCGCACGCACGCCATCGGCCAGGTCGTGCCCGGCAAGGTCACCAAGCTGGTGCCGTTCGGTGCGTTCGTCCGCGTGGAGGACGGCATCGAGGGTCTCGTGCACATCTCGGAGCTGGCCGTGCGCCACGTCGAGCTGCCCGAGCAGGTCGTCAGCGTCGGCGCCGAGGTGTTCGTCAAGGTCATCGACATCGACCTCGAGCGTCGCCGCATCTCGCTCTCGCTCAAGCAGGCCAACGAGGGCATGGACCCGGAGTCCGAGGACTTCGACCCCGCGCTCTACGGCATGGCTGCCGAGTACGACGAGAACGGCGAGTACAAGTACCCCGAGGGCTTCGACCCGGAGACCAACGAGTGGCTCGAGGGCTTCGAGACGCAGCGCGAGGCCTGGGAGGCGGAGTACGCCAAGGCGCACGCCCGCTGGGAGTCGCACCGCGAGCAGGTCCGTGCGGCCATCGCGGCGGACGCCGACGCGGCCGTGAACGACGCGGTCCCCGGCAGCAGCTCGTCGAGCAGCAGCTCCTCGTCGTCCTCCTACTCGTCGGCGGCGCCGGCGCAGGAGGCCGCGGGCACGCTCGCCTCGGACGAGGCGCTCGCCGCGCTCCGCGAGAAGCTCACGGGTAACTGATCCGACCGGGTCGGCCACGACCCACCGGACGCCCACGGCGGCCCGTCACCCCTCGGGGTGGCGGGCCGCCGTCGTGCGCGCGGGGAGTGCCGGCGCGGTGCGCGCCCCTTGCGTCGAGGGTGGGTCGGCGTCGCGGACCCGGTGCGCCACCGGAAGCGGCCGGCGGCCGCTCGGCCCCGACGCGCGAGCGGCTACTCGGCCGCCGGGGCCTCGGCGTCGGCGAACTGGGTGGCGTAGAGCTCGGCGTACAGCCCGCCGGCGGCCAGGAGCTCGGGGTGTGTCCCGACCTCGACGACCTGGCCGTCGGCCAGCACGACGATGGCGTCCGCGGCGCGGACGGTCGAGAGCCGGTGGGCGATGACCAGGGAGGTGCGGCCGGCCAGCGCCTGGTCGAGCGCCGCCTGCACGGCCGCCTCGGACTCGGAGTCGAGGTGCGCGGTGGCCTCGTCGAGCACGACGACGTCCGGCGCCTTGAGCAGGAGCCGGGCGATGGCGAGCCGCTGGCGTTCCCCGCCGGAGAGCCGGTAGCCGCGGTCGCCGACGACGGTGTCCACCCCCTCCGGCAGCCGCGCGACGAGGTCCCAGATCCGGGCCTGGCGCAGGGCCCGCTCCAGGTCCTCGTCGGAGGCGTCGGGGCGGGCGAAGCGCAGGTTGGCCGCGACCGTGTCGTGGAAGAGGTGCGCCTCCTGCGAGACCACGCCGACGGTGCCGCGTAGCGACGCCGCCGTGACGTCGCGCAGGTCCTCCCCGGCGATCCGCACGGCCCCGGAGGTCGGGTCGTACATGCGCGACACGAGCTGGGAGACGGTGGTCTTGCCCGCGCCGGACGGTCCGACGAGTGCGACCATGGCGCCCGCCGGCACGGTGAAGGAGACGTCGTGCAGGGTGTCGTCGGTGGGGTCCGAGCGCAGCGTCGCGACGGACTCGAGGGAGGCCAGCGAGACCTCCTCGGCGGTCGGGTAGCGGAACGTGACCCGGTCCAGCTCGACGGAGGCGCCCTGGCTCGCCACCGCCGCGCGGAGGTCGGCGGCGGCCGGCCTCTCGGTGATCGCCGGCTCGAGGTCGAGCACCTCGAGCACGCGCTCGAAGCTCACCAGCGCCGTCATGACGTCCACCTGCACGTTCGACATGGCCGACAGCGGACCGTACAGGCGACCGAGGTAGGCGGTGAGGGCCACGACGGTGCCCACCGTGAGCTCGCCCGCGATGGCCTGCAGCCCCCCGAGCCCGTAGACCAGGGCGATCGCGACGGAGGCCAGGGTCGTCAGGCCCACCCGGAACCAGGTGCCGAGCAGCGCGGTGCGCACCCCGAGGTCGCGCAGCCGGCGCACCTGGGTCTCGTAGCGCGCGCTCTCGAGGTCGGGGTCGCCGAACACCTTGACGAGGTGCGCGCCGGCGACGTTGAAGCGCTCGTTCATCATCTGGCCGGCGTCCGCGTTGAGGTCGTAGCCGGTGCGGGCCAGCGCGGCGAGCCTGCGGCCGAACCAGCGCGCGGGGAGCACGAACGCGGGCAGGAGGACCAGGGACACGAGCGTGAGGCGCCAGGACATGGCGAACATGGCCGCGAGCGTGAACACGATCGTCAGGCCGTTGGAGACCACGGTCTGCAGCGTCGACGTGAACGCCTGCTGCGCGCCGAGGACGTCGCCGTTGAGGCGTTGCACGAGGGCGCCGGTGCGCGCCCGGGCGAAGAACGCGAGCGACATCCGCTGCACGTGGTCGAAGACGGCGGTGCGCAGGTCGAGGATGAGACCCTCGCCCACGCGGGACGACAACCAGCGTTCGGCCACGGCGAGCGCGGCGGAGGCGAGCGCGATCGCGACGGCCGCCGCGGCCATCGAGAGGACCAGCGCCCGGTCGCCGTGGGCGATGCCGTCGTCGATGAGCCGCCGGAACAGCAGCGGAGTCACGGCGCCGGCCCCCGCGCTGAGCACCAGGAGGGCGACGAAGCCGGCGAGCTGGGCCCGGTACGGCCGGGCGAAGGCGAGGATCCGCCGGAGCGTCGAGCCCGTCAGGCGTCGGTCCTTGACCGACGAGTCCTTCAGGTACGAGCGCATCATGCCGCCGCCCGCCATGCCACCTCCCCCTCGCGCCGCGGCCCGGTGCCGTGGGCGCTCATGGCGGGAAGCCTACGCCGGGGGCAGGATGGTCCCCATGCTTCGCATCGGCCTCACGGGCGGCATCGCCGCAGGCAAGTCCGTCGTCGCGCGCCGCCTCGCCGAGCTGGGCGCCGTGGTGATCGACCACGACGTCCTCGCGCGCGAGGTGGTGGCCCCGGGCACGGTCGGGCTCGAGGAGGTGGCGGCGGCCTTCGGCGACGGGGTGCTCGCCGACGACGGCTCGCTGGACCGCCCGGCGCTCGGGCGTCTCGTGTTCGACGACGCGGCGGCTCGGGAACGCCTCGAGGGCATCCTGCACCCCGAGATCCGCCGGATCGCCGCCGAGCGGGAGGCGCTGGCCGGCGCGGCCGACGACCGCGCCGTCGTCGTGCACGACATCCCGCTCCTGGTCGAGACGGGTCAGGCCGACCGCTTCCACCTGCTCGTCGTGGTGCACGCCCCGGCCGAGCAGCGGGTCCGACGGCTCGTCGACGGCCGCGGGCTCGACGAGCCCGCGGCGCGCGCCCGGGTCGCGGCCCAGGCGACGGACGCCGAACGGGTCGCGGTCGCCGACGTCACCCTGGACGGCTCGGGCGCCGAGGACGGGCTGCGCGACCAGGTCGACGCCCTGTGGCAGCGCCTGTGCGCCGAGGTGGACGAGGAGTCCGACGCTGCGGCCGAGGCCTGACGGCGCGACGACGACGGCGACGACGATGGCGCCCGGTGCGGGGAAGGCCGCCGCGTCGGCCGCGACCTGGGCCGGGTCGTCGCTGGCCGATCGTGATCGCGTCCGGGTGATGTCGGAGCTCCACGTGCCCGCCGGGTCGTCGACCAGGCCTTTCGGTCACGGTGCACCCCGTCCCGACGGGCAGGTCGCCGATCGGGTCCGAGGTCTCGCCGGCGGCGAGGGTGACGCTCCCCGTCGTCACCTCGTCCGGCGTGGTGCAGACCCGGTCGACGGTGAACTCGTCCGCCGTGCCGCCGTCGTCCCCGGTCACCTCCTTGGTGATCGTGACCGCGCCCGCCGTGCTGCTCGTGACGTCGTTCGTGACCGTCACGACGCGTGCGGACGGGTCGCCCACGGCGACGGAGCACACGGTCCCCACGGGGAAGCCGTCGAGCGCCAGCTCCTCGCCGTCGGCCAGCGGCCAGTCGCCGGAAGAGCTGCCGTCGGAGGGGAAGAACGACGGTCGGAGGACGTCACCTGGTCGCCCTCGACCAGGTCCGCCGGGCCGTTGACGACGGTCCCGTCGGCCGCGACCTCCACCGTGCCCGACCGGCCCACGCTCGCCGACCCCTCCGGTCCGGTGACCTCCCAGGCGACCGTGAAGGTGGTGGCGTCCGGCACCTCGTCGGCACCGCCGCCCGTGACGTCCTTCGCCAGCCAGAACGTGCCCGGCATCGCTCGCGCGCAGCCGAGGGCGCCGTCGAACGGGTACGCGTGGAACTCCTTGCCCGAAACCGCCGAAGGTGTTCGTGTGCACCAGGTCGCTCGGCGTGCACGTGCAGCCGTTGACGCCTGCGTAGCTCTGGTCGAGGGGCGACGGTGCGCTGCCGACCAGGATCGACCCGGGCAGCTGGGCCCCGCCGCTGATCGTCAGGTCGTCCGAGAACGGGTAGCTCCGCAGGATCGACCGGACGTGCTCCAGTCCCGCCGTGCCCGAGCCGAGGGGCGCCGGCAGGTCGAAGACGACCAGGTCGCCGCCGCCGTCGCTGGTGAGGGTGACGTCGGGGCCTGCCTGGGCCACCGTGCCGTGCTCGAGCGCGAGCGTGCCGCCCGCGTCGGTCACCGACATCGCGCTGGTGGTGCTCAGCTCGGCGTAGCACTGCTGGGCGTAGCGGGTCATCTTCCCGCCCGCCCGATGAGATCGGTGTAGTGGTCTGTCTCGAGCACGCTCGCGTCGTCGAGCAGCACGTTCTGGAACTGGGCCGGTGGGTCCCGGTTGGCCGTGTCCGACTCTCCGAGCTGGCCGAAGGGGCCGCCGGTGGCATCGTCGAAGGGGTCGCGGAGGTTGCGCACGCCGCCGACCCGGATCGTGCCCGTGCGGTACGGGACGATCGGGCTGCCGACGATGACGTTGCCCGGGCGCGCGCGGGCGGGTCCGGGCAGCCCCCCCGGACCGGCCCGGCACGCGGGCCTGCTCGATCCCGCGCGGGCCGGTCAGGCGCCCGCGTCGACCGCGGGCTTCCGGCGGCGGAGCACCACGAGCAGCGCCCCGGCGCCGAGGAGGGCGGCGCCGAGCGCGGCGGTCATGACCACGGCCGCCCCGGTGCGCGGCAGCTCGTCGTCGGCCTCCGGTCGCGCCGCCTCCGGGCTCGGGGTGCTGGCGCCCGCCACGACGTCGGCCGCGACATCGACGTCCGGGGAGCTCGCGTCGGGACCGTCCACGGCCGCGCCGGACGGCGTGCCGGCCGACGGCGCGGGCTCAGGGCGGGTGGCCTCCGTCGACGGGGTCTCCTCCGGAGCCGGCTCTGTCGGCGCGGGCGTCTCCGTGCCGTCCGCCTCGCCCCCCTCGGTGGTCGTCTCGTCCGGAGGGGTCACCGTGCCCTCGCCCGGGACCGTGTCGCACTCGCCGGACCACGGGTAGTTGTGGTGCTCGAGGCCGCTCCCGCCGGTACCGAGGTCCAGGTCCCCGCCCACCCACAGACGCCCGTTGGTGTGCGCGCCCTGCCGGACGTCGGCGCGCGGCGCGAGGATCGAGCCGACGAGCTGGCTGCCCCCGGCGAGCTCGAGCGTCGACGCCCGGCCGAAGTTCCACACGATCCGCGGCGCCCAGGCGCCGAGCGCCGCGCCGTCGTCGATCCGGTCGCCGACGGTCCCGGCGGCGGTGTGGACCGTGTCGAGGCGTCCGGCGTCGCCGCTCACGTTGACGACCACGCGGGCGTCGCCCACGTGGGTGAGAACCAGGGTGTCGAGCGTCGCGGCCTCGGCGGTCGTGAGCGAGAAGACCTGCGGGTCGGAGACGTCGTCCCCGACGAGCGTCGGGTAGGCCCCGGAGGTGTCGAGCCGACCCGTCGGCTCGAGGCCGGAGAACGCGGCCGAGGCCGTGTCGAGGTCTGCGCCCGCGCGCGCCGCGATCGTCGCGGCGTCGGCGGACCGCGTGCGGCTCGCCCCGCCGTTGAGCTCGATCTCGCCGGTGGCGACGCCGCCGGTGCGCACGTCGCCGCCGCCGGGCACGCCGTGGTTGACGTCCAGCCGCGAGCCGGGAGACACGGTGACGTCGCCCGCCGAGACGAGGACGTCGCCCGGCGTGGGCACCACGCCCGAGCCCACGCCGACGCGGCCGAGGTTCAGCAGGCCGGCGTCGACGGTGGTGCTGCCCGCCACGACGAGCCGGCCCTCGCTCTCGGCCGCGGCCTGGTGGGCCACGTAGTCCCCGCCGACGTAGACCGCGACGCCGGAGTCGGTCGAGGTGAGGTCGTTCTGCAGCCCGGGGAGCAGCCCGAGCGAGCAGACGGGGTTGCCCGAGCCCGTCGTGGCGGCCGTCGACGGGAGCGCCGCCGCACCGCCCGCGACCGCGCCGGCGGCGGCGACGGCCGCCCCCAGGCCCAGCGCGAGCGGGCGGAGCAGGAGGCGGGAACGGGCAGGGCGAGGGGCGGTGGCGCGCATGGGTCTCCTGGGTGAGGGCGGCCCGTCGCACGGTCTTCGGGCGGGGGCCGGACGGTCGGTCCCGCGCCCGGGCTGAAAGGGGGGTGGCCCGGGCGCGGGCTCGCCGTCACCCTAGGGTTTGCGTGGGCACCTGACAAAACAGATGTCGGATATTTCACCCGCTCGGGCGTCCGTGGGACCCTGCGGCAGGTGGGCTGTCGGAGGGTCGCCGTACCGTGGTGGCATGCGACCCGTGACCGACCTGCAGCGTGCGGTGGCCCCCTTCGAGGTGGTGTCCGAGTACCAGCCGTCCGGTGACCAGCCGACGGCGATCGCGGACCTCACCTCGCGTGTGCAGGCGGGGGAGAAGGACGTCGTGCTGCTCGGCGCCACCGGTACCGGCAAGAGCGCCACCACCGCGTGGCTCATCGAGAAGCTGCAGCGGCCCACCCTCGTCATGGCGCCGAACAAGACCCTCGCGGCGCAGCTCGCCACGGAGTTCCGCGAGCTGCTGCCGAACAACGCCGTCGAGTACTTCGTCTCGTACTACGACTACTACCAGCCCGAGGCGTACATCGCGCAGACGGACACCTACATCGAGAAGGACTCGTCGATCAACGACGAGGTCGAGCGCCTGCGCCACTCCGCGACGTCGTCGCTGCTGACCCGGCGCGACGTCGTGGTGGTCGCGTCGGTGTCCTGCATCTACGGCCTCGGCACGCCGCAGGAGTACGTCGACCGGATGGTGCGGCTCGACGTCGGCGACCTCGTCGACCGCGACGACATGCTGCGGCGCTTCGTCCAGATGCAGTACACGCGCAACGACACGGCGTTCACGCGCGGCACCTTCCGGGTCCGGGGCGACACGGTCGAGATCATCCCGGTGTACGAGGAGCTCGCCGTGCGCATCGAGATGTTCGGCGACGAGATCGAGTCGATCCAGACGCTCCACCCGCTCACCGGCGAGGTGATCCGGGAGGAGCGGAGCGTCTACCTGTTCCCGGCCACGCACTACGTGGCCGGCCCCGAGCGCATGGAGCGCGCGATCGGCGGGATCGAGACGGAGCTCGCCGACCGCCTCGCCGAGCTCGAGCGGCAGAACAAGCTCCTGGAGGCGCAGCGCCTGCGCATGCGCACCACCTACGACATCGAGATGATGCGCCAGATCGGCACGTGCAGCGGCATCGAGAACTACTCGCGGCACATCGACGGTCGCGAGCAGGGGTCGCCGCCGAACACGCTGCTCGACTACTTCCCCGAGGACTTCCTGCTCGTCATCGACGAGTCGCACCAGACGGTGCCGCAGATCGGAGCCATGTTCGAGGGCGACATGTCGCGCAAGCGGTCGCTCGTCGAGCACGGGTTCCGCCTGCCGAGCGCGATGGACAACCGGCCGCTGCGCTGGGAGGAGTTCGTCGAGCGGATCGGCCAGACGGTCTACCTGTCCGCGACGCCCGGCGACTACGAGCTGTCGATGTCGGACGGCGTCGTCGAGCAGGTCATCCGGCCCACCGGGCTCGTCGACCCCGAGGTCATCGTCAAGCCGACCACCGGCCAGATCGACGACCTGCTGCACGAGATCCGCGAGCGAGTGGAGAAGGACGAGCGCGTCCTCGTCACCACCCTGACCAAGAAGATGGCCGAGGACCTCACCGACTACTTCCTCGAGAAGGACGTGCGGGTGCGCTACCTGCACTCGGAGGTGGACACGCTGCGGCGCGTCGAGCTGCTCCGCGAGCTGCGGCTGGGGGAGTACGACGTGCTGGTCGGCATCAACCTGCTGCGCGAGGGCCTCGACCTGCCGGAGGTGTCCCTCGTCGCGATCCTCGACGCGGACAAGGAGGGCTTCCTGCGCTCGGAGCGGTCGCTCATCCAGACGATCGGCCGCGCGGCCCGCAACGTCACCGGCCAGGTGCACATGTATGCCGACAAGATCACGCCCGCCATGCGGTACGCGCTCGACGAGACCGACCGGCGGCGCGCCAAGCAGGTCGCGTACAACACCGAGCGCGGCATCGACCCGCAGCCGCTGCGCAAGAAGATCGCCGACGTCACCGACATGCTCGCCCGCGAGGACATCGACACCCAGGAGCTGCTGTCCGGCGGCTACCGGAAGGCGCCCGCGTCGGGGCAGGGCCGGGGCCGCGCGCCGGTGCCGGGCTCGCCGAAGGAGGGCGCGACGACGGGCAACCGCCTCGCCGGCGCGGCCGCGGGCGAGCTCGCGGAGCTGATCCAGGAGCTGAGCGACCAGATGCATGCCGCGGCGGCGGAGCTGCAGTTCGAGGTCGCGGCGCGGCTGCGCGACGAGATCGGCGGCCTGAAGAAGGAGCTCCGCCAGATGCAGGCGGCTACCGCCTGAGGCGGCGACCGCACCTCTGGCAGGACGGTGCGCCGCCGGGCCCCGGACCTGTGCCGGGGCGCCGTTTCGCGTCCTGACGTGCGCGGATCCGGTGCCCGGGGTGTCATGTAGGGTATGCGGGTTGGAGGGGAGTACCCCGCCCACGATGAGGTCGTCATCACGTCCGGCACCGACGCCGGTCCGGCCTCGTCGGCCCGGACGCACGGCGCGCAGCCTGCCCGGGTGGGGAAGACCTCCGGTGCTCAGTGCTACGTACCGGAGGTTGGTCAATGAACGTGCCCTTGTGGGTCTGGATCGTCACCGTCGTCGTCATCCTGGCGATGCTCGCCGTCGACTACGTCGGCCACGTGCGCACCCCGCACGCCCCGACCCTCCGCGAGTCCGCCACGTGGTCCCTCGCCTACGTCGCGGTCGCCCTGGTGTTCGGAGTGGTCGTCTGGATCGTGTGGGGCGGGCAGTACGGCGGGGAGTACTTCGCCGGGTACATCACCGAGAAGTCGCTCAGCGTCGACAACCTGTTCGTGTTCGTCCTCATCATGACGAGCTTCCGGGTACCGCGGGAGTACCAGCAGCGTGTGCTCCTCATCGGCATCACCATCGCGCTGGTGCTGCGCACGGTCTTCATCGTCGCGGGCGCGGCGATCATCGCGAACTTCGCGTGGGTCTTCTACGTCTTCGGCGCGTTCCTCATCTGGACGGCGATCGCCCAGGCCCGCTCGGGCACGGGGCACGACGAGGAGTGGAACGAGAACGGCGTCCTGCGCCTGACGCGGCGCCTGTTCCCGACGACGGAGACGTACGTCGGCGACAAGATGATCGCGAAGATCGACGGCAAGCGGTTCATCACGCCGATGCTCATCGTCATGGTCGCCATCGGCAGCGCGGACCTGCTGTTCGCCGTGGACTCCATCCCCGCGATCTTCGGGCTCACGCAGGAGACGTACCTCGTCTTCGCGGCCAACGCGTTCTCGCTGCTCGGGCTGCGCCAGCTCTACTTCCTCGTCGACGGACTGCTCGACAGGCTCGTCTACCTCAACTACGGCCTGGCCGCGATCCTCGGCTTCATCGGCGTCAAGCTGGTGATCCACGCCCTGCACACCAACGAGGTGCCGTTCGTCAACGGCGGGCAGCACGTGGAGGCGATCCCCGAGATCCCGACCTCGCTGTCCCTCGGCTTCATCGTGGTGGTGCTCGCCGTCACGACGATCGCCTCCCTGGCCCGGGACCGCCGTGACCGTCGGGTCGCGGCGGGCGCGCCCTCGTCCTCCGAAGGAGATGCATGATCCACGAGCTGCCGTTCTGGTTCGAGGCGGCGTCGCTCGCAGCACTGATCCTGCTGCTGGCCGCCGACCTCGCGATCGTGGGCCGCCGGCCCCACGTCCCGTCGATGAAGGAGAGCGGCCTGTGGGTCGCCTTCTACGTGGGACTGGCCCTGGTGTTCGGGCTGGTCGTGCTCGCGGTCGGGGGCGCCGCGCCGGCGGGCGAGTTCTACGCAGGCTGGCTCACCGAGTACTCGCTGAGCGTCGACAACCTGTTCGTCTTCGTCATCATCATGTCGCGCTTCGCGGTGCCCAAGCAGCACCAGCAGATGGTCCTGATGGTCGGCATCATCATCGCCCTCGTGCTGCGCGGGGCGTTCATCCTCGCGGGCGCGGCCATCCTCGAGCAGTTCGTGTGGGTGTTCTACCTGTTCGGCGCGTTCCTCATCTACACCGCGATCAAGCTGGTCGCGGGCGACGACGAGGACGAGTACAAGGAGAACGTCGCGATCCGCGCGCTGCGGCGGGTGCTGCCGCTGAGCGAGAAGTACGACGGCGCGAAGGTGCGCACCGTCGTCGACGGCAAGAAGCTCTTCACCCCGATGCTCGTGGTCTTCGTGGCGATCGGCTCGACGGACCTGCTGTTCGCGCTCGACTCGATCCCCGCGATCTTCGGCCTGACGAAGGACCCGTTCATCGTCTTCACCGCGAACATCTTCGCGCTCATGGGCCTGCGGCAGCTGTACTTCCTGCTGGGTGGCCTGCTGGAGCGGCTGGTGTACCTGCCGATCGCGCTCGCGGTGATCCTCGGCTTCATCGGCGTCAAGCTCATCCTCGAGGCGCTGCACACCAACACGCTGCCGTTCCTCAACGGCGGCGAGCCCGTCGCGTGGGCGCCGGAGATCCCGATCTGGCTGTCGCTCGTGATCATTCTCGGGTCGCTCGCGATCGCGACGGTCGCGAGCCTGGCCAAGACCCGCCGCACCGCCGTGGTGGCGGCCGAGGGCGTCGAGGGCGTCGAGGACGCGGCCTCGGAGGAGTCGCCCGGTCGCTGACGGCGACAGCCGCGACGGAGGCCCCGGACGACGCGTCGTCCGGGGCCGGGGTCTTATAAAAAAAAAAA
>NZ_JBHWYY010000089.1:0-16710 GCF_042728595.1 Isoptericola sp. NPDC060185
CGGTTTCCGCGGAAACCGGGGCCAATCGCCCGCTCACAGCGTCTCGGGGCTCACAGCGTCTCGGGGCGGGGGCGGTCCTCCCTCTCGACGAGGTACACGTGCCCGTCGGGCCGGGTGACGCGCTCGAGGGTGTGCCGCAGCCGGGTGTCCCGGGCGACGTCCTCCGCCGTCGGGGGGACCGGGGGCGTCCTGCGGATCGACGCCGGCCCGAAGAGGGGCAGGAAGAGCTCGGTGACCTTCATCCCCCAGGTCCGGTGGTCGCCCTCGCGACGTGCGCGCCGTGCCATGAGACTCCTCCAGCATTGCTTGGCGGTCCAACTATTGGTGCACCAACTATAGGTGCCTCGTAGGCTGTGCGCATGGACCTGCCCGCCGACCCCCTGCGCCTCGAGGCCCAGGTGTGCTTCTCCCTCTCGGCGGCCGCGCGCGCGATGGTGTCGATCTACCGGCCGATCCTCGAGCCGATGGGGCTCACGCACCCGCAGTACCTCGTGATGCTCGGCCTGTGGCAGGACGAGCGGGCGGGTGCCACGACGACGGTCACCGGGCTGTCCGCGCGCCTGCTGCTCGACCCGGGCACCCTGTCGCCGCTGCTCAAGCGCCTGGAGCGGCAGGGCCTCCTCGAGCGGCGGCGGGCCAGCGGCGACGCGCGCGTCGTCGAGCTGCACCTCACCGCCGCGGGCCGCGAGCTGCGGGCGCGGGCGGAGCAGGTCCCCGCGGCCGTCGTCGCGGCCAGCGGGCTGAGCCTGCCCGAGCTGGAGCAGGTGCGCGACGTCGCCAACCGGGTGGTCGCCGCCTCGCAGGGCGCCCAGCCCGCGGCGCAGGCCTGACGCGGACCCCCGCGACGGCGACCCGCGAAGGAGCCCGCGGCAACCACGCCCCGCCCCGCGGGCGACGGTGGTTCACTGGGCGAGGACCGCACAAGGACGTGCGGCCGCACTGCGCGGCACGGCTGCCCGGCACGACGACGTGCCCCGCCCCGCGACCGCCCGGTGCCTCCACCACCGCGCCCGTCGCGCCGCACCTCGGTCCGCGGGCCACCCCGGAGGGAACCATCCATGCTCCGTGCACCTCGCAGAGCCACCGTCCTCCTGAGCGGCGCGGGCGCGCTGCTCCTGACCTCCGCCGTCGCCCTGCCCGCGGGCGCGGCCGCCGACCCGGCCAACCTGCCGGGCGACGCCTCGATCACGCTGCCCATCAACGACAGCGCCGCGGGCGGCACGTACGACCAGGACTTCACCCGCGTGTACGACGGCACGACGCCGGACGGAACGCCCGTGTACATCTACGTCCCGGCGGGCACGCCGCTGGACGGCAGCGCGCCCGCCGGCGTCCACAGCCTCGACCCGGCGTTCGACCACGACCCCGGCGACGAGTTCGTGCCCTGCACGGACCTCACCGCCGAGGACTTCACGCTCACCCAGGCGCAGATCGACTACCTCGGCGACGAGCTGTCGGGCCAGATCGTCGCCGTCGACGAGGAGCACTACGGCTCGATGCGCGCGGCCGACCCGGCCCAGCCGCGGACGGACTCGCTGGTCATGGTCGTCTACAACGTCCAGGACGAGCTGTACTACGACTGCGAGCAGGACTCGTACACGGCGGGCTACTTCGCCCCCGACTTCATCGACTCGGTGGGCATGAACGCCATCGTGGTCGACGCCTTCGACTGGCAGAACCGGCTCGGCGGCGCCGACGCCCCGTGGAACGACGACGACCCGGACAACGACCAGCCCGAGCTGTACGAGGGCGTGGTGGCGCACGAGCTGGAGCACCTGCTCCACAACTACTCCGACCCGGGCGAGCTGTCCTGGGTGGACGAGGGCCTCGCCGACTTCGCCGTCTTCCTCAACGGGTACGACGTCGGAGGCTCGCACCTCACGTACCACCAGGTGTTCTACGCGGAGACGTCCCTGACCCGCTGGGCGGGCGGGCTGGAGAACTACGGCGCGGCCTACACCTTCTTCCAGTACCTGTGGGAGCGCGCTGGCGGCAACGGCGACGGCACGTACACGCCCGACCTCACCGATGACGGGGCCGGCGGGGACCTGCTGATCAAGCAGATCTTCGCGAACCAGGCCGACGGCATGGACGGCGTCCAGGCCGCGATCGACGCGTTCAACGCCGCCACCGGGGGAGACCTGCCCGACGCCGCCACCCTCTACCAGGACTGGGCCGTGGCCGTGTACCTCGACGACGAGGACAGCGACCTGTTCGACATCAAGGCGGTCGACTTCGGCGACCCGGCCTTCACGGACTGGACGATCGACATCGCGGACGACCAGTACTGGGAGGGCCGCGGGTCGAACCAGGGCGCGCAGCCGGACGCCAAGTGGGACCGGCGGGCGAACGGTCAGGCCCCGGTCGCGCTGCCGTACGGCATCCAGGTGGAGCGGTTCCGCAACCCCGGCCCGCGCGTCACCGTGGGGCTGGACGGCGAGGACACCTCCGAGGTGGCGCCGCACAGCGGCGACACGCACTGGTACGGCGGGTACGAGAGCCAGTCGGACAACGTGCTCGACCTCGAGACCGACGGCGCGGTGGCGAGCCTGGACTTCTGGACCTGGCACTTCATCGAGGAGGGCTGGGACTACGGCTTCGTCGAGGCGCAGGTGGGCGGCGAGTGGGTCACCGTGCCGCTCGTCGACGACGCGGGCGCCACGGTCACGACCGACGACGACCCGCACGGGAACAACACCGAGGGCAACGGCCTGACCGGGACGTCCGGCGGCGTGTACTTCGAGGACGAGCCGCAGTACGTGCACCTCACGGCGCAGCTCCCGGCGGGGGCCACGGACGTGCGGTTCCGGTACTCGACGGACGCGGCGTACCTCGACACCGGCTGGTTCGTGGACGACGTCATGGTGGACGGCGCGGCCGCGGGCGTCTCGTCCGAGGCCGGGCAGTGGGTCGAGACCAGCGGCGTGCAGGACAACAGCTGGACCGTGCAGGTGGTCGCGTCGTGCGACCTCACGCCGTCGGGCACCGACGCCTTCGAGATCGTGGACGCCGCGGGGAACCACGTCTACCGGCTCACCGGCGACGCGATCTCCCAGGCGGGCTTCGTCACGAAGTGTGCCAACGGGCCCCAGCGGGACTTCGCCACGCTGGTGTCCAACCTGCCCACCGGTGACCTGACGTTCCTCGACGCCGGGTACGACCTGTCGGTGTCGCACACCAAGAAGTAGGCGCGGGCACCCGCGCAACGGCGCGGACGAGGCGGGTACGGTGACGCCCATGACCGACGTCACACCCGCCTCGTTCGCGCCCGGACTCACCACCGACGACCTCGCCGGGACGGTGCCCGACCCGCGCACCGCGCCGGCCGTGCGGTGGGGCGTGCTGGGCGCCGGCAACATCGCCGGGTCGTTCTCCGACGGGGTGCGGGAGCACACGGCGTCGTCCGTCGTCGCCGTCGGGTCGCGCGACGTCGCGAAGGCCGAGGCGTTCGCCGCCGCCCACGCCCCGGGCGCCCGGGCCCACGGCGACTACGACGCGTTGGTGACCGACCCGGAGGTCGACGTCGTGTACGTCGCTACGCCCCACTCGCACCACCACGAGCACGCGCTCCTCGCGATCCGGGCGGGCAAGCACGTGCTCGTCGAGAAGGCCTTCACGCAGGACGCGGCGCAGGCGCGCGAGGTGCTCGACGCCGCGCGCGACGCCGGCGTCTTCGTCATGGAGGCGATGTGGACCCGCTTCCTGCCGCACGTGGCCGCGCTGCGCGGCGTCCTCGCGCGCGGCGAGATCGGGCGGGTCGTGAGCGTCATGGCCGACCACGGCCAGCAGTTCCCGTTCGCCCCCGAGCACCGGCTGTACGCGCCCGGCCTGGCCGGTGGCGCGCTGCTGGACCTCGGCGTCTACCCGGTGTCGTTCGCCCAGGACCTGCTCGGCGCGCCCGAGACCGTCACCGCGGTCGGTGCGCTCGCCGAGACGGGCGTGGACGGGCAGGTCGGCATGGTGCTGGGCTACCCGGGCGGCGTGCAGGCCACGCTGTCCACCACGCTGTGGTCGCGCACGGCGAACACGGCCGTCATCTCCGGGACCGAGGGGCGGATCGAGGTGGCGCGCACGTTCTACGCGCCGACGTCGTTCACCGTCGAGCGGCACGACGGCTCCACCTGGGCCTACGACGGGTTCCGCGGCGAGGGCAAGCAGTACCAGGCCGCCGAGGTCGCGCGCCGCGTCACGGCGGGGGAGACCCAGAGCCCGCGCATGTCGTGGGACGGCACGCTGGAGGTCATGGACACCCTCGACGAGGTGCGCCGCCAGGCGGGGGTGGTCTACCCGGGCGAGTGAGCCCGGCGGGGCTCAGCGCGTGAGGCGGCGGCCGCTCACGTCCGTCGGGGTGATGCTCACCCACACGTTCTTGCCGTCGTCCTGGAAGCTCACCAGGCCGGTGGCGCGCGCCGCGGCGAGCTCGGCGTCCGTCTCGAGGATCCGCGCGGTGCCCTTGAGGACGACGCTCGTCGCGACGCTCTCGCCCCACTCGTCGGCCTCGAACGCCACCCGCGAGTTCACCGTGAGCTCCACGAGCTTGGTCCCCGGGTGGGTGCGGAAGTAGACCACGCCGTCCGCCGCGGCGAACGTCACGGGGAAGATCTCCGTCTCCCCGCCGACCGCCGTGGCGAGGCGGCCGACGTCCTGCGTGCGAAGGAAGTCCCAGCAGGCTTCCTCCGTCAGGAACTCGACGGGCTGGCTGGGCGACGATGCGGCGGGCATGCGGCCTCCTGGGACGACGGGCGGTGTCCACCCATCGTCGCGCCCCGGCGGCCGCGCCGCCCGTCGGGCCCGGGTGGGGTGGGTCACGCGGGCGCGGCGACGCGCGTCGCGGTGTCACCGCCACCGACTACCGTGTCTGCGTGAGCAGCGCACCCGGGTACTTCGTCTCGTTCGAGGGCGGCGACGGCGTCGGCAAGTCGACGCACGTCCGGCTGCTGGGCGACTGGTTGCACGAGGTGACGGGCCGGGAGGTCGTCGTGACGCGCGAGCCGGGCGGCACCGAGCTCGGCCTCGAGCTGCGCCGGCACGTGCTGCACGGCGACGACATGGACCCGCGCAGCGAGGCGCTGCTGTACGCGGCGGACCGCGCCCACCACGTCGCGACGGTCGTGCGGCCGGCGCTGGAGCGCGGCGCCGTCGTCGTCACGGACCGGTACCTCGACTCGTCGGTGGCGTACCAGGCGGGCGGCCGGGAGCTGTCCGAGGAGGAGATCGAGGCGCTGTCCCTGTGGGCCACCCGGGACCTGCTGCCCGACGTCACGGTGCTGCTCGACCTCGACCCGGTCGTCGGTGCCGCCCGCCTGTCGGGGGAGCCGGACCGGCTGGAGCGGGCCGGCGACGAGTTCCACCGGCGCACGCGAGAGACGTTCCTGCGCCGCGCGGCGGCGGACCCCGGGCGCTGGGTCGTGGTGGACGCGTCCGCGCCGCTCGACGACGTGCAGGCACAGGTGCGCGTGGACGTCGCGGCCCGTCTCGACCTCACGCCGGTGGTCGAGGAGGCCACGTCCGGCCCGGTCGCCGAGGCCGACGAGGCCTCCGCCGCGGGGGAGGGGCACGCATGAGCGTGTGGGACGACGTCGTCGGCCAGCCCGACGCGGTCGCCCTGCTGCGCCGTGCCGCGACCGACGCCGCCGCGATGACGCACGCGTGGCTGGTCACCGGGCCGCCCGGCTCGGGTCGCTCCGTGGCGGCGCGCGCCTTCGCGGCGGCCCTGCAGTGCACGGGGACCGACGGCGAGACCGGCGGGTGCGGCCGCTGCCACGCGTGCACGACGACGCTCGCCGGGACCCACCCGGACCTGACGGTCGTCGCCACGGACAAGGTGGTCATCACCGTCGCGGAGGTGCGCGACCTCATCATGACGGCGTCGCGCACGCCGTCGTCGGGCCGCTTCCGCGTCATCGTCGTCGAGGACGCCGACCGGATGGCCGAGCGCACCACGAACGTGCTGCTCAAGGCCATCGAGGAGCCCCCGCCGCACACCGTGTGGGTGCTGTGCGCCCCGAGCGCCCAGGACGTGCTGCCGACCATCCGGTCCCGCTGCCGGGGCGTCGTGCTGCGGGTGCCGCCCGCGAAGGACGTGGCGGACCTGCTGGTGCGCCGCGACGGCGTCGACCCGGCGGTCGCGCTGACGGCGGCGCGGGCCGCGCAGTCGCACGTCGGGCTGGCGCGCCGGCTCGCCCGCGACGGCGACGCCCGCGCGCGCCGCGACGCCGTGCTCGAGGTGGCGCGCCGGATCCGCGGGGTCGGGGACGCCGTCCTCGCGGCGGGCGAGCTGGTGGACGTCGCCAAGGCGGAGGCCGTCGCGGCGACGGCGGAGCGGGACGCCGTCGAGAAGGCGGAGCTGCTGCGCGCCCTCGGCGTGCAGGAGGGCGACACCCTGCCGCCGCGGCTGCGCTCGCAGCTCAAGCAGCTCGAGGACGACCAGAAGCGTCGCGCCACGCGGCGCCAACGCGACGTCCTCGACCGGTCGATGGTGGACCTGCTGTCCCTGTACCGCGACGTCCTCGTGGTGCAGCTCGGGGCCACGGTCGACCTCGTGAACGCCGAGCACGACGCGACCGTGCGCGCGCTCGCCGCCGACTCGACGCCGGAGCAGACGATCCGCCGGATGGACGCGATCGGCACGGCGCGCGAGCGCCTCGAGGGCAACGTCGCACCGCTGCTGGCCCTCGAGGCGATGACCGTCGCCCTGCGCCCGCAGGGCTGAACGGCAGCGCCGAACCGCAGGCCGAACCGCGGGCCGAACCGGCCGATAGTTGCCTCATCACCCCCCGATGCTGTGAGGTGTTCCGCGGCGGGGGCCATGGTGGCCCCCGTGACCTGACTGGGGGTTGGCATGAGGATCCTGCTGCTCGTCTCGGCGTTCAACGGGCTCACGCAGCGCGTGTGGGGACATCTGACGGACCGGGGGCACGACGTCGGGGTGGAGCTCGCCCCGGCGTTCGCCGCGCCGGAGGACCTGGTCGCGCGGGTCGAGGAGATCGGCCCGGACCTGATCCTGGCGCCGTTCCTCAAGCACCGGGTCCCCGAGGACGTCTGGCGTCGCTGGACCACGGTCGTCGTGCACCCGGGCCCGGTCGGCGACCGCGGGCCGTCGTCGCTCGACCACGCGATCCTCGACGGCCGCGAGCGGTGGGGCGTGACCGCCCTGTCCACGGTGGAGGAGATGGACGCCGGCCCCGTGTGGGCGACGTCGACGTTCGCGATGCCGTCGCCGCCGGTCGCCAAGAGCGCCCTCTACAACGGGCTCGTCGCGGACGCCGCGATGGCGTGCGTCGACGAGGTGCTGCGCAAGGTCGCCGCGGGCGAGCCGCCCGTCCCCGCCGACGAGCTCGAGGCCGAGGTGCCCGGCACCGGCGAGCTGCCGCTGCTGCGCCGGGCCGCGTTCGAGCTGGACCTCGGCCGCCCGGCCGCGGAGCTCGCGCGCACGATCGCGGCCGCCGACGGCGCCCCCGGCGCCCCCGCGACCGTCGGCGGCGCACGGTTCTGCCTGTTCGACGCCGTGGCGACGCCCGAGACGATCGCCCCGGGCGCGGAGCCCGGCACGGTCGTGGGCCGCGACGAGGACGCCGTCGCGCTCGCGACCGGCGACGGCACGCTCTGGGTCGGGTACGCCGCCACGCTGGGCACGAAGCGCGGCACCAAGCTGCCCGCCGCGTGGGTGCTCGACGTCGCCGGCGTCCCGTTCCACCCCGCGCCCCGGGAGCTGGCCGAGTCGGTCTACGAGCGGGACGGGGACGTCGGGTACCTGACGATCCGCTCGTACAGCGGGGCCATGCACACGCAGCAGTGCCGCCGCCTGACCACGGCCGTCGAGAAGGCGCTCACCGAGGACACGCGGGTGCTCGTGGTGCGCGGCACGGAGCACGCGTTCTCCAACGGCATCCACCTGGGCGCCATCGAGGCGGCCGAGGACCCGGCCGCCGAGGCGTGGGCCAACATCCAGGCCATCGACGACCTGTGCGAGGCGATCGCGCGCGCCGACCAGCTCACCGTCGCCGCGTTCACCGCGAACGCCGGAGCCGGCGGGGTGATGGCCGGCCTGTGCGCGGACGTCGTCGTCGCCCGCGACGGCGTGGTGCTGAACCCGTACTACGACATGGGCATCTTCGGGTCCGAGCTGCACACGTGGACCGTGGCGTCGCGGTTGGGCGAGGTCGACGCCGACCGGCTGCTGGGCGCCAAGCTGCCCGTGTCCGTCGCGGAGGCGGCGCGCCTCGGGCTGGTGGACGCCGTCGGGCCGCGCGACCCCGCCCTGTTCGCCGCCTGGCTCACCGACCGCGCCGCCGCGCTCGCGACGCCCGAGGGGCTGGCCGAGGCCCGCGCAGCCGCGCAGGTGCGTGCGCCGCGTCGCCCGCTGTCCTACTACCGCACGGTGGAGCTCGCGGAGATGGCGCGGGACCTGTTCGACGACCGGCGCGGGTTCGGGGCCAAGCGTCGCGACTTCCTGCGCAAGGTCGCGCCGGCGGCGACGCCGGACCGGTTGCGGTTCGACGACGTCCGCGAGACGGTCGCCGGATGACGACCCTCGCGCACCGCGCCGCCCGCGGGATCCTGCTGGCGGGCGCCGCCGGCGCGCTGGCCCTGCTGGTGACGGCGTGCGCGTCCGGCGACGGGGCGGGCGGGGAGGCGACGTCCGCCTCGCCGTCGTCCCCTGAGTCGGCTACGGAGTCGTCCCCGGCGTCGCCGGAGCCGACCTCGCCCGAGCCGTCCGGGACGGCGACCTCGGAGCCCGCGACACCGGCCGAGCTCGCCCCGGGCGAGCACACCCGCGGCCTGCCGGAGGGCGCGGAGGGCACGATGGACAGCCCGGCCGGCGCCGCGTGGTCGCCCACGCCGGGGGTGCTGCTGGTCGTGACGTACGGGTCGAGCACCTGCCCGCTGCTGGCGGAGGCCGAGGGCACGTGGGACTCGTCCGGTGGGACGGCGGTCGTGACGTTCGAGAAGCTGCCCGACGGTCCCTGCACGATGGACTACATGCCCACGACCAGCGCCGTCGCGCTGCCGGCGGGCGCCGACGAGGGCGCGCCGGTGGCCGTCCGGCTCGGCGACCGGGGCACCGTCGAGGTGGCGCCGCGCGGCGGCGAGGGCGAGACCGGGCCGGTCGCCTGGGTGCCCGCGAAGGGCTGAGCCGGACCTGCCCGGACGCTGCCCGGACGCTGCCCGGTCACTGGACGGACCAGCCGAGGGGCGACGGTAGGTTGGGCGGGTGAACTTCGACGAGCGCCGCCCGACCGCCCGCCGCACGACCACACCCCGCAGGGCCGGCCGGCGCGCGTCCGCCGTCCTCGTGGCGGGGGTGCTGCTCCTCGCCGGGTGCACGGCGCCCGCGAAGGAGCAGGCTCCTGCGGGATCGGCGTCGGGCCCGGCGGCGTCGCAGGCGCCCGACGGTTTCGAGAAGTACTACGGGCAGTCGCTCGAGTGGACCGACTGCAAGGACGGGCTCCAGTGCGCGACGGCGTCGGCCCCGCTGTCATGGCACGACGCGGGCGCGGGCAGCATCGAGCTGGCGCTGGTGCGCAACCCCGCCGACGGCAAGGACCCGGAGGGCTCGCTGCTGGTCAACCCGGGCGGCCCGGGCGCGTCGGGGGTCGACTTCGTGCGCAGCGACGCCGAGAACGACGGCGCCACGTTCGGCAAGAAGCTGCAGGACGCGTTCGACATCGTCGGGTTCGACCCGCGGGGCGTGCAGGACTCGACACCCGTGAGGTGCTTCGACGACGCGCGCAAGGACGAGTCGCTGGCCAAGGACTTCGACCCGAGCACCGACGACGGGCTGAAGGCCATGGAGGCGGAGTCCCGCGCGTGGGGCGAGGCGTGCGCCGAGCACACCGGCGACGTCCTCGGGCAGGTCGACACGCAGAGCGCCGCCCGGGACATGGACATGCTGCGCGCCGTCCTCGGCGACGACCAGCTGCACTACCTCGGGTACTCGTACGGCACGCAGCTCGGCGCCACCTACGCGGGCCTGTTCCCGGACCGCGCGGGCCGCCTGGTGCTGGACGGCGCCATCGACACGACGCTCTCCTCGGACCAGATCTCCGCCGGGCAGGCGGTCGGCTTCGAGAACGCCCTGCGCGCGTACGTGGCGGACTGCCAGGCCGGCAAGGGCTGCCCCCTGCCGGGGACGGTGGACGACGGCATGCAGCGGATCAAGGCCCTCTTCGACCAGGCGTACGAGCACCCGCTGCCCACCTCCGACGCCGACCGCCCCGTGACCCGCACGCTCGCGTTCTACGGCGTCGCCCTGACGCTGTACAACCAGGCGAACTGGCCCGTCCTCACGCAGGCGCTCACCGAGGCGATCACGGAGGGGACGGGCGACACCCTGCTGTACCTCGCCGACGCGTACAACGACCGGAACGCCGACGGCACGTACTCGTCGAACTCGTCCGAGGCGTTCAAGGCCGTCGGCTGCCTGGACGACCGGGGCACGACGGACGCCGACGAGATGCGCGCCGAGGCGGCCCAGATCGAGAAGCAGGCGCCGACCGTCGGCGAGTTCTTCGCCTACGGGGGCACGTCGTGCGCCGACTGGCCGGTGCCGATGCCGAAGAAGGAGTTCGACGTCCACGCGAAGGGCGCGGCGCCGATCGTCGTCGTCGGCACCACCAACGACCCGGCCACCCCGTACGTGTGGGCGCAGGGCCTGGCGAAGACGCTGGACTCCGGCGTGCTCGTCACCTACGAGGGCGAGGGCCACACCGCGTACTCGCCGTCGCGGCCGTGCGTGGCGGACGTCGTCGAGTCGTACCTCGTGGACGGCGACGTCCCGAAGGACGGCACCACCTGCTGACGCCCTCGGGTGCCGCCGTCAGGCGGTCCGGGGGTGCGGGGCGGGCTCGCGGTCGCGGGCCCAGTGCCGCAGCGCGAGGACGCCGAGCACGGAGATGACGACCAGCCCCACCACGTAGAACACGGTGGACCACGTCCCGGCGTTGTCCGCCGTCGCCGGCAGCAGCTGGCCGTAGGCGAGCTCGTAGTGCAGGCCGCCGGTGACCTTGATCGCGAGCCACGCGGACAGGAAGCCCATCGAGTCCCACAGGGCGTGCAGGCCGACGACGGTCAGGTAGGCCAGGAGCACGCCCCCCGTGAAGCGGTACTTGCCCGCCGCCGAGGCGGCGCCGAAGATCGCCGCGCCCAGGACGGCCGTCCACAGCACGTGCCCGACGGGGGTGAGGAGGCCGCGCACCGCCTCCGTCTGGAGCAGGGAGTTCAGGTCGATCTGGCCCAGGCGGGTGAGGCTGGCGTTGAACGCGTAGCCGGCGGACTCGAAGGCGGCGAACCCGGCGCCGACCACCGCGCCCAGGAGCGCGCCCTTGAGGCCGGTCTTCTGGGCGACGCGCGCGCCGACCACCAGGAAGACGGCGATCTTCACGGCCTCCTCGATCGCGCCCACGCCCACGTAGATCCACCACGACGGCGACAGGTGCGACTCCAGGATCGACGCGCCCAGCACACCGAAGATCCCGCCGAAGAAGAACGCCGACAGCAGCAGCATGATGTCGATCGAGCCGTGCGCCCGCTCGACGACGAACAGCACCACCGTGAACGGCACCAGGAAGCTGCCGAGCAGGATGACCGTCGGGATGAGGTTCGAGTTCTGCGTGGACGCCGTCACGGCGGCCGTGACGGCCCACAGCAGGATGCCGAGGATCAGGGACTTCCACCACCAGCCCTTGCCTGTCGGCACGGCGACCCCCTGGGGCGCGGGCGTGGGGTTCATGGGTCGTCCTCCAGACGGGTCGGCAGAGCGGCGGCGTGGCCCTGCGTAGGGTGCTCCACAGCGTGCTGAGCACGAGTATGCGGAGGTCAGCGCGCGCTGTCGCGCGGAAGTGGAGATCGCTCCCCGGACCGGGTTTGGAGAGCGCCCCGCGCGTCAGGTACTGTGGGCGCGCTCGTTGATCCGGCTGCGGCCGGCGACAGCGACGCCGCCTTAGCTCAGTCGGTAGAGCGATTCACTCGTAATGAATAGGTCATCAGTTCGATTCTGATAGGCGGCTCCGACACCGAAACGGCCCGGCACCTGCGAAAACAGGCGCCGGGCCGCTTCGCGTTCCGGGGCTCACGGTCGGGGGCATCCGGCCATTTGTCCGGCCGATCGGCATCGGAGCTGCATCAGCCCTCGGAGACGCGCACGGTGATGAGCCGTTCGCCGTCGCGCAGCTGCTCACGAAGCAGCCCCATCCCACCGTCGTACGTCGCCGCCTCGACCTCGACGTCGCGCACCGCTGTCTCCTGGGTGCCGGAGTTGTCGGCGGGGATGGTCTCGATGTGCGAGCGCAGGATCTCGAGTCGAGAGCGTAGTCCGTCCTCAGTGCCGAGCTGCCGCCGCACGGCGGCGGAGAGTTCCGGGTCGCGGTGGGTCGGTCGTCCACAGGCACCTCCCTGGGCCCGGGAGATTCACCCGCCGAACGCGGTCGCGGGCGCCCTACTGTGAGGCATGGGCGACGACGACTACACGTTCCGGCTCCGGTTCCGTCTGGCCGGGCCTGCGATCGGGCATGACGCGCCAGAGTTCGACCTCGGCGCGAGTGCAGGGCTCGATGAGGGTCGCGTCGTGCTCCGGTCTGCCGACGGCGATATGCCGATCGTGGGCACGCGTGAACTCTGCTTGCTGGGGCGTGGGTTCGCGACCGAACAGGACGCCGCGGACGCCGCGCGCGAGTGGGAGGCAGCCCTGCAAGTCGGCTTCGCCACCAGGAGGGTCGGCGCTGACTTCGGCGTCAGGACGGCCCCGATGGGCGGCCTGACACCTGGAGGGGTAGCGCTCCTGTTTCCGGACGGTGACCAGGAAGTGCGGCGGGAACGCCTCGGTATCCACACGTTCGAGTCTGAAACCGAGCCGCTCTTCGCTTCACTGTCGGCGCAGATTGAAATCGTGACTCCGATCGATGACCTCGCGGAGTTGATCGCGGACGCGCGTCATCGCGGCCCCGACGTCGACGAGAAGACGCGCACGTCCTACGCGATGTACTCGGCGGCCATGACCCTCAGCGACCCGGATGCCCGCTTCATGATGCTCATGACCGCGTACGAAGTGCTCGTCACCCAGCGCCCTCTGTCGCCAGAGGCCCGCGAGTACCTCGACATGCTTGCGGCGCAAACGGCAGAGGCGGCCATCCCCGACGACGAGCGGGAAGTGATACGGGGTGGGCTCGGGTGGTTGAAGCACCAGTCGATCTCGAGCGCCGGGCGCGACCTCGCGGACACGCTCGGCGACCGCGAGTACGACGGCAGGTCACCGAGCAAGTTCTTCACGTACGCCTACAACGTCCGAGGCAAGCTGGTGCACGGGGAGGACCCGCCCCGCGAGGAGGTGACGCGGCTGACCGGAGTCCTTGTGCAAATGGTGGGCGACCTGCTCAGCCTGCGCCCCGAGGAGGCTGCACCTGTCGAGCCGGCGGAGCCGAAGTAGCGGGTCGGCGAACGTACGTCGAGCAGGGGGGATGCGCTACTTCGCCGAACTGCTCCACGGCAAGCGGGTCGCCGCCGAGAGCTTCCGCGGCACGAACCCGTTCGTCGAGGCTCGACCCATCGAAGGCACCGACGAGGTGCTCATCCTGTCGAAGGGGCGCCTCGCCGACGACCCGGACGTCGGCGACTACGTGCGCGCGGCGCGCGACCGCGACGATGACGCGGAGGTCGAGGCGCAGCAGGTGGAGCCGTGATGGTCGCGGGCGCGTCGACGTGCACTCAGGAGCCCGAGGCACTAGAAGTGGACGCGTGACGCTCGAGGAACTGATCGCAGCAGCCGACGAGCTCGGCATGCGCGTGAAGTGGGACAACCTCGGTCGCCGTGCGGGGAGTTGCGGCGCTCCGGTCTCGTCTTGCTCAACCACCGCAAGAGCGTCCTGACGCAGCGGTGCACCCTCGCCCATGAGATGGGGCACTGGTCCCTCGGGCACGACTGGACGCTCTACCACGACGTCGAGCGCGACGAGCTGGCCGCGGACGCGTGGGCCGCCCGCCTGCTCATCAGTGCCGTCGACTACGCGCTCGCCGAGCGGCTCCACGGGCCGCACGCCGGCGCGATTGCGCGCGAGCTCGACGTCTCGACCCGGCTCGTCGAGGTGTGGCGCTGGGAGGTGTGGCGGCGTCCCGCGCCCTCCCGGGCCGGCCGCCATCTCCGAGCGGTGTAGCGAGCCAGCTCGACCCTGGCGACGTCAGAGATTCCCGACACCTGCGGATGTCAGCGATTGCCGACATTGCAGCGATTGTCACCGCCGAGCGGCATCAACTCCTGCGCCTGGACCGCCGCCGCTCAAGCCTCAAGCCCCAGGCGGCCGGCGGCGCCCGCCAGTGCTGCGTGTGTGCGTGTCCGGTCGGTGTGGAGGTACGCCTTCGTCGACAGGATGCTCGCGTGCCCGAGGATCGCCGTGATCGTCGTGTCGTCCACCCGGCCCATGCGCAGCAGGGTCGCCGCCGTGTGGCGCGCCTCGTACAGGTCCGGCCGCCGCCCGATGATCTCCGGCCCATCTTCACGCCGCGACGGCTCGGTGACCGCGACGTGAGCCTCGTCGGTGATCTCGTACCAGGCGGCGCGATCGTCATCGTCACGCCGCGGGCGGCCATCGGCCTGCGGCCAGACGAGCCCGTGGCGGTTCTGATAGGCGGCTCCCCCCTCGAAGGCCCTGGTTCTCACGAGCCAGGGCCTTCGTCGCACGTCCCGCCGGCGGGACCGGCAGACCCCCGCCGGGTGGTTCTCCCGCGTTCGCCGCGCGCATCCGCGCGGCGCGTGTGATCTTTCGACTGTCGCGCGACTCCGCACGGCCCCGTGGTCGACGAGCCCGGCTCGTCCCGTGCCTCCCGAGGAGGACCATGCAGTCGGATCTCGTCACCGAGGGCGCGAGCCCGCCGCCGGACTGGGTGCCGGTGGAGCGTCGCTGGCTGGGGATGGACCGCAGGACGCTGCTGCCGGCGGCGATCGTCGTCGTGCTGGTCGCGCTGGCGATGTGGGGGCTGCCGGCTCTCGACCGCGCGGTGCCCGTGGACGACCCCGCCCAGGCGGGCGACGTGGTGCGGGTCGGGGACGTCGAGTTCGACCCGGCGGCCGGGTGGAACCTCGACTCGGGCGTGCTCGCGTCGGACCCGCCCGAGTCCGGGGGGTTCCCGGACACCGCGCAGGTGTCCAAGGACGGCTTCGTGTTCTCCGTCGCCTCCGACGAGTTCGACGGGACGCCCCGAGAGCTGATGGCGCAGCTGCAGAAGAACAACGAGCGTCTGAAGAACGGCGCCACCATCGACATGGGGCAGGTCGAGACGTTCCAGACCGCCCAGGGCGAGCGGGGCGTCGCCGGCCGGTTCACGTTCACGGGCGGGACGGGGCTGATCGCCGCCTACGTCTTCGACGGCACCGGCGTCGAGGTGGTCCTCACCGGGCCGGTCGAGACCGACGACGCGCAGCTCGAGGGCGACGTCGTGAGCATGATCCGCTCGATCCGTCCCGTCACCGAGGTGGAGGCGCCATGACCCGCACGGACCTGCTCGACCGTCGCGCGCAGGTGGCCGAGGACGTCGGTTGGGGGCAGCGCGTCTCGTGGAACCAGCCGCGCAACGCGTGCCTGTGGGTGTTCGTGGCGGTGATCGCCTACGGCCTCTGGTACACCGTGTCGCAGGTGCGCAGCCAGGGCCCGGCCTACGGGGCGCCGCTGGGCATCTCGGCCGCGATCTTCAGCGTGTACGCGGTGCTGTTCTGGTGGTTCACCACCCACATCGACCGCTACTCCCGCCAGCCGCTCGACCTGCGGGTCGCCGCGTTCCTCTGGGGCGGGTTCGCCGCGACCTGGGCGATCGCGCTGCACGGGAACTCCGCGCTCATCAACCTCTACAGCAAGCTCGGCGACCCGGCGTTCGCCGTCGACTGGGGCGCGGGCCTCGCCGCCCCCTTCATGGAGGAGTGGGGCAAGGGCGCCGGCGTCCTGCTGCTGATGTTCATCGCGCCGCGCGTGCTGCGCACGGCGTTCGACGGGTTCGTCATCGGGGCGTTCGTCGGCCTCGGGTTCGAGATCCTCGAAGACATCCTCTACGCGTTGAACTCCGCCCCTGACGGCTTCGGCGTCGACCCCGTCGGCTCCAGCCTGCACACCGTGCTGCTCCGGCTCGGCACCGGGTTCACGTCGCACATCCTCTACTCGGCGATCTTCGGGGCCGGGGTGGTCTACCTCGTGGGCACCGTCGCGCAGCGGCGCCGCGTCGGGCGCGGGCTCCTGCTCTGCCTGGTCGCGATGGCGTTGCACTGGGCGTGGGACAGCACCGCGGCGCTGGCGGGTGGAGGGGCGTTCATCCCTGCGCTGCTGGCGCTGCAGGTCGTCGTCGCGATCGTGATCGTCCTGCTCGTCTTCCATGTGGTCGTCGGCCCGGAGCGGGCGGCCATGCGCGACCTCATGGCGCCCGAGGTCGACGACGGCACGCTCACCGCCGACGAGGCGGACGCCCTCGCGGGCGCGTGGAAGCAGCGGCGCGCGTACCGGCGCGGGGGCGGGCTGCGCGACCGGCGTCGTCGAGGGCACCGTCTCGAGGCGGCGAAGGACCTCGCCGACGCATTGGGCACGGCGCAGGGGCGGGAGACGGAGCGGGTGGCGTTCGCGCGCGCGGAACTCGGCCGGTTCCGGGCAGACGGGGCGAGCGGGCAGCCGGCGTCGTGAGCGGCGGCGCGCCCGGGCCCGCGCCCGGGGCGCGCCGCTGGTGCAGCAGGGCCGCCGT
>NZ_JBHWYY010000090.1:0-16466 GCF_042728595.1 Isoptericola sp. NPDC060185
GCCCTGTTTCGGGACCGAAACAGGGCCAAACGCCCGCTCACAACACCTCGGGGTCAGCCGGCGCGGCGCAGGCGCAGCGAGTTGCCGACGACGATGACGGACGACGCGGCCATCGCCGCCCCGGCGATCATCGGGTTGAGCAGCCCCGCCGCGGCGAGCGGGATGGCCGCCACGTTGTACGCGAACGCCCAGAACAGGTTCTGCTTGATGACGCGCAGCGTGCCGCGGGACAGCCGGACGGCCGCCGGGGCGGAGCGCAGGTCGCCGCGCACCAGCGTGATGTCGCTGGCCTCGATCGCGACGTCGGTGCCGGTGCCCATGGCCAGGCCGAGGTCGGCGGTGGCCAGCGCCGCGGCGTCGTTCACGCCGTCGCCGACCATCGCCACGACGCGGCCCTCGGACCGCAGCCGGGCGACCACGGCCGCCTTGTCCTGCGGCAGCACGCGGGCGATGACGTCCTCGTCCGCGATGCCGACCTCGCGGGCGGCGACGCGGGCCGCGCCCTCGCCGTCGCCGGTGAGCAGCACGGGCCGCAGGCCGAGGTCGTGCAGCTCGCGGACGGCCTCGGCGGACGTCGCCTTCACCGGGTCGCGCAGCACGACCACGCCGCGGGCGGCGCCGTCCCACGCGACGACGACGGCGCTGGCGCCTGTCGCCTCGGCATCGGCGAACCCGGCCGCCAGCCCGTCCCTGCCGTCGCCGTCGAACGCGACGCCCTGCCCGGCCAGCCACGACGGCTGCCCGACGAGGACACGCCGCGCGTTCAGGCCGCCGTCCGCGGCCAGCCCCGCGAGGCCGGAGTGCGCCCGACGGACGACCGCCTCGACCCCGCCGCCCGGCGTCGCGTGGAAGTCGAACGCCTGCAGCGCGCCGATCCCGACGCCGTCCGCCCCCGTCCCGCCCGAGCTGTCAGGGCCAGGCTCGCCGGAACCTGCTCGTGGCCCTGACAGCTCGCGTGCGGCGGCGGCCACCGCGTGGGCGATCGGGTGCTCGCTGAGGGCCTCGACGGCGCCGGCGTACGCCAGCACCTCCCGCTCCCGCGAGTTGTCAGGGCCAGGACCGTCAGAACCTGCTCGTGGTCCTGACAGCTCGGGGACGAGCACGCGCTCGACGCGCATACGGCCCTCGGTGACGGTGCCGGTCTTGTCGAGCACGACGGTGTCGACGCGGCGGGTGGACTCCAGGATCTCCGGGCCCTTGATGAGGATGCCGAGCTGCGCGCCGCGGCCGGTGCCGACCAGCAGGGCGGTGGGCGTCGCGAGCCCGAGGGCGCACGGGCAGGCGATGATCAGCACCGCGACGGCGGCGGTGAAGGCGAGCTGCAGGTCCGCGCCGGCCAGCAGCCAGCCCACGAGCGTGAGCACGGACAGCCCGATGACGATCGGCACGAAGACGGCGGAGATGCGGTCGGCGAGCCGGGCCACGGGGGCCTTGCCGGTCTGCGCCTGCGACACGAGCCGCCCGATCTGCGCGAGCGTCGTCTCCTCGCCCACGCGGGTGGCGCGCACCAGCAGGTGGCCGGACGTGTTGACGGTCGCGCCGGTCACGGCGTCCCCGGGGCCGACGTCCACGGGCACCGGCTCCCCGGTGAGCAGCGACGTGTCGACGGCGCTCCCGCCCTCGACCACCTCGCCGTCCGTGGCGACCTTCTCGCCCGGCCGCACGACGAACACGTCGCCCACGGCGAGGTCGCCCGCCGGCACGCGCTCGGTGACGCGGCCGCCGTCGGGCCCGACGACGGGGGTGCCGTCGGCGGTGAGCCGCACGCGCTCGGCGTCCTTGGCGCCCAGCTCGAGCAGGGAGCGCAGCGCGTCTCCGGCGCGGCGGCGGGAGCGGTGCTCGGCGTAGCGGCCGGCGAGCAGGAACGTCGTGACGACGGCCGCGACCTCGAAGTACAGCTCGGGCGTGCCGCCGGACTCGGACGGGATCAGCGACGGCCGCATCCGCATCCCGAGCTCGCCCGCTCCGCCGAGCGTGAGAGCCCACAGCGACCACAGGGTCGCGGCGATGACGCCGAGCGAGACCAGCGTGTCCATCGTGGACGCGCCGTGCCGGGCGGCCCGCGCCGCCGCGGTGTGGAACGGCCACGCGCCCCACGTGACGACGGGCAGCGCCGCGGCGGCCACGACCCACTGCCAGCCGGTGAACTGGAGCGCGGGGATCATCGACAGCGCCACCACGGGCACGGTGAGGACGGCCGACGCGACCAGCCGGCGGCGCAGGTCGGTGCCGCGGGCGTCGGCGGGCGGCGCGGCGGCCCGCTCGGCGTGCTGTTGGACCTCCTGCGGCGCAGGCGCGGGCGCGGGTGACGGCGCGGCGGCGACGGCGGGCGGCGCGACGTCACGGCGCGCGGTGACGCGGGCGCCGTAGCCGGCCTTCTCGACGGCCTCGACCAGCGCGGCGTCGTCGACGGGCGCGGTGAGCTCGACGTGCGCGCTCTCGAGCGGCAGGTTCACGGTGGCGGTCACGCCGTCCACGCGGTTGAGCCGCTTCTCGACGCGCGCGACGCACGAGGCGCAGGTCATGCCCTCGATGGCGAGGTCGATCTCGAGGATCGGCGGCGGAGCCGGGGCGGCGGGTCCTGCCGGGTCGACCGGCGAGGACGTGGGGGTGCTCATGGGGTGACTCCCTGAGGTGCTGGGTGGAGGTCACCCGCGACGACCCGGGGCGGCGGGGTCGCGGTGGGGGCGCCGGTCGGGTGGACGGCGGCGCGGCGCGGAGGGCCTGGGTCGCGGCGGCTCGTCCGGGGAGTGGGCGAGCGGGCGACGGTTCGGCAGGCGGTCCGCGGGGGTGGCTCCGGGGAGCCAGGGACTCAGGCGCGCGGGGGCACGGCCAGGTCGTAGGTCTTCGTGGCCGGCGCGGCGTCGGCGGAAGCGGTGCCGCAGCCGCAGGCGCAGTCGTGCGCCTCCTGGCGGGCGGGCGCCTGCGCGGCCTGCTGGGCGGCGACGGCGTCGGCGAGGACCGCGACCGACGCGACCTCGTACCCGGCCTCGTCGACGGCCTCGCGCAGGGCGGCCTCGTCGAGCGGGGCGTCGGAGAACACGGCGACCTCGGAGGCCCCGCCGACGTGCAGCTCGACGGTGACGTCCTCGACGCCGGCCACGGCCGACAGGTCCTTGGTGACGTGCGCGACGCAGTTGCCGCAGGTCATGCCGGTGACGCCCAGGGTGGTGACGGTGCTCATCGGTGCTCCTTCAGTGGGGGGTGGGTCAGCTGCGGACGAGGCGGCCGATGGCGTCGGCGGCCTCCTTGACCTTCGCGGCGCCCTCGGCCTCGGACGACCTGGCGGCATCGACGACGCAGTGGCCCAGGTGGTCCTCGACGAGCCCGATGGACACGGCCTGCAGCGCCTTGGTCACCGCGGAGACCTGGGTGAGGATGTCGATGCAGTAGACGTCCTCGTCGATCATGCGCGCAATGCCGCGGACCTGGCCCTCGATGCGGCGCATCCGCTTGAGGTACGCCTCCTTGTCCGAGGCGTAGCCATGCGGCCCGTCGTGCTGGTGCCCGCCGTCGGTCGTGAGGTCGGGGAGGGGTGCGCCGGTGTCGGTCATGGGCCCAGCATACCCCTAGGGGGTAATGAGTCAACCGGCCGCTGCGTGGTCCGGCTCCTTGACGAGGGCCTCGACGTTATTGCCGTCCGGGTCGCTGACGAACGCGGTGTAGGCGCGGTACTCCGGCCAGTAGCGCGGGGCGTGTCGCGACGTCCCGCCCGCCGCGACGGCGGCGCGGTGGAACGCGTCGACGGCGGCGCGGTCGGGCGCCTCGAAGGCCAGGTGCAGGAACCGGGTCGCCTCGGCGGCCGCCGGGGCGGTCTCGAGCGACACGCTCGGGGTGTCGCGCCCGGGGACCCAGTACTCGGCCGTGACGTCCGTGCGGTACCCCGCCCGGACGCCCAGCGGCTCCAGCGCCGCGGTGTAGAAGCGCTCGCTGGCGGCGAAGTCCGCGGCGAGCACGCCGACGTGGTGGACGAGGTGGGCGGCGGCCGTCATCCCGCCCACGGTAGGAGCCGACGGCGCCGCCCGCCCACCGGCGTCGCGTCAGGCGATGCTGAAGGGTGCCACCAGGAGGTCGTCGCGGCGCGACGACGGGCCGACGAGCAGCTCGAACTCGCCCGGCTCGACGACGCGGCGGCCGTCGGCGTCGACGATGGTGCAGTCCGCGGCGGGTACCTCGACCTCGACGACCACGCTCTCGCCGGGCGCCAGCGGCACGCGGCGGAAGGTCTTCAGCTCGCGGTCCGCCCAGGTCACGGAGGTGACCTTGTCGCTCACGTACACCTGCACCGTCTCCACCGCCGGGCGGGTCCCGGTGTTGGCCACGGTGACGCGGCCCCGCACCACGCCGTCGGCCGCGACGTCGGAGGCGTCCAGCTCCAGGCCGGAGTACTCGACGGTCGTGTACGAGCGGCCCTCGCCGAAGGCATACGGCGGGCGCTGCGTGAGGTCGGCGTACCGGGTGCCGTGCTGGCCGCGCACCTGGTGGTAGAACACCGGCTGCTGGCCGGCGTGCAGGGCGTACGAGATCGGCAGGCGGCCCGTCGGCTCGATCAGCCCGAGCAGCAGCTCCGCCACGGCCCGGCCGCCGCGCATGCCCGGGTTGGCGGCGTGCACGAGGGCGGCGGCGCGGCCCACGGCCGCGGGCAGCACGAGCGGCTTGGACGCGACCAGCACGACGACGACGGGCGTGCCCGTCGCCACCAGCCGCTCCAGCAGCTCCACCTGGCCGCCCTGGAGCTCCAGGGTCGCGGTGGACTTCCCCTCGCCGGCCAGCGCGACCTCGTCGCCCAGCACGGCGACGACGACGCCCGCGGCGCGCGCCGCGTCCTCCGCCTCGGCGAGCAGGGCGGGGTCGGACGGCGCGGGCAGCGCGGCCGGCGGCCGGGGCTGCCCGTCGGGGTAGTGCGTGCCGTCCGGGTCGGGGCCCAGCTCGACGACGTTCGCGCCGCGGGCGTACGTCACCTCCCACGACGCGGGCGCGACGGCGCGCAGCCCGTCCAGCACGGTCTCCGTCAGCTCGCGCGGGTGCCCGTCGCGGATCCAGCTCACCTGCCCGGACGCGCCGGCCCAGTCGCCGAGCTGCGCGTGCGGGTCGTCGGCGTTCGGCCCCACGACGGCGACGCGGAGCGGGCGGGCCGGGTCGAGCGGCAGGGTGCCGTCGTTCTCCAGCAGCACGAGGGAGCCGCGCGCGACGTCGAGGGCGAGGTCGCGGTGCTCGGCCGAGCCGACGACGGCCTCGATGCGCTCGGCGACCGGCGCGCGCGGGTCCTCGAACAGCCCGAGGTCCACCTTGAGGCGCAGGACGCGCCGCACCGCGTCGTCGAGCCGCCTCTCGTCGATGCGACCGTCGGCGACGGCCTCCTGCGCGCCCTCGAAGAACTTCGGCGTCGCCATGATCACGTCGTTCCCGGCGTCGACGGCGGCGGCCGACGCGGCCGCGTGGTCGGGGCTGACGAACTGCTCCCACACCATGCGGCCCACGTTGTCCCAGTCGGTGACGAGGGTGCCGTCGAAGCCCCACTCGTCCTTGAGCACGCCCTGCAGCAGCCAGCGGCTGGTGGTGATGGGGACGCCGTCGATGGCCTGGTAGCCGATCATCACGGTGCGCACGCCCTCGCGGACGACGCGCTCGAACGGCGGCAGGAACCACGAGCGCAGCTTGCGCGGCGTGAGGTCGGCCTCGGTGGCGTCGCGGCCGCCCTGCGTCTCGGAGTAGCCGGCGAAGTGCTTGGCCGTGGCGAGCACCGCCGTGGGGTCGGTGAGCCCGTCGCCCTGGTAGCCGCGCACCATCGCGGCGCCCATCTCGCCGATGAGGAACGGGTCCTCGCCGAACGTCTCGTTCACGCGGCCCCAGCGCAGGTCGCGCGTGGCGCACAGCACGGGGGAGAAGGTCCAGTGCAGGCCGGTGGCCGCGGCCTCGGCCGCCGTCGCCCGCGCCCCGCGCTCCACCAGGTCCAGGTCCCACGTGGCCGCCATCCCCAGCTGGCTGGGGAAGACGGTGGCGCCGGGGAAGAAGCCGTGCCCGTGGATCGCGTCGTCCGCGACCAGCAGCGGGATCCCCAGCCGCGTGCCGCGCGCGAGCTCGATCGCCTCGACGACGCGCGACGGCGACGCGTGCAGGATCGACCCCGCCAGCCGGTGGCTCACGATGTCCTCGAGGTCGTCCATCGCGTTGAGCTGCAGCATCTGCCCCACCTTCTCGGGCAGCGTCATGCGGCTCAGCAGGTCCTCGACCCGCTCGGCAGCAGTCAGAGCCGGATCACGGTACGGAAGGGTCATGAGTTTCACAGTCCTTGATCGGTTCCAGTGCGGCCGGGAGCTGACCCGGTGGACGACGACGGTGGTTCGGGGGTGTTCTTGTCGCGAGGCTGGATGGGCCTGGCGGGAGGTCGCGAGGAACGAGCGACCGGATGGACGCCTCGCGACAAGAACACCCCCGAACCACCGCCGGGAGCAGAGCGGGTCAGCGGACGGTGAGTCCGTTCGCCTGCGCGACGGAGCCGAGCCAGCCGAGCGACGGCTTCGGGCGGCGCTCGAAGGTCTCCTTGTCGAACTCGACGAGGCCGAACGTCGGGCGGAACCCGGAGGCCCACTCGTAGTTGTCCAGCAGGCTCCAGTGCAGGTAGCCGCGGACGTCGATGCCGTCCTGGATCGCCGAGTGCAGGCCGGCCAGCGCGCCCTCGGTGTAGTCGATGCGGCGCGCGTCGTCCTGGGTGGCCATGCCGTTCTCGGTGACGAACACCGGCACGCCCTCGGTCTTCTCCCAGGCGGCGCGGACGCCGTGCTCGAGGGCGAGGGGGTAGAACTCCCAGCCGGTGAGGGTGGTCTCGATACCCTCGGGCACCTGGCGGGGGCCGTCGGGGCCGATGATGGTGCGGGTGTAGGCCTGGACGCCCACCCAGTCGTCGCCGCGGGCGGCCTCGAGGTACCAGTCGTCGCGCGGGTAGCCGTACTCGTGGGCCACGTCCTCGCAGCCCTGCTCGGGCTGGAAGTCCTGGGTGGCGACGGTCCAGCCCGAGCTGATGCCGCCCACGCCGGCGAGGATCTCGCGCGACCGGGTGTGGCACTCGAGCAGCGTGTCCGCGACCTGCAGGTCGGGGTCGGGCAGGCCGTAGGCCACCAGGTTGGCCGGGTCCTCGCCGCCGGCGATCATCGCGGCGATGTTCGGCTCGTTGATGGTGCAGACGTAGTCGACGTCGTTGCCGAGGATCGGCAGGGCCAGCTCGGTGAAGCGGGCGAAGCGGTCGGCCGCCTTCGGCGAGCGCCACATGCCCTCCTCGTAGAACCAGCGCGGCACCGTGAAGTGCATCAGCGTGACCATCGGGGTGATGCCGAGCTCGAGGCAGGTCTCCACCATGCGGCGGTAGTGCGCGATCTCGGCGCGGGAGACGAAGCCCTCCTCGGGCTCGATGCGCGCCCACTCGATGGAGAAGCGGTACGTGTCGAGGCCGGCGTCGCGCAGGAGCGTCATGTCCTCGCGGTAGCGGTGGTAGCTGTCCGCGGCGTCGCCGCTGGGCTCGACGATCGAGGTGCCGGCGGCGTGCTCGCGCACCCACCAGTCGCTGGAGACGTTGTTGCCCTCGATCTGGTGGGCCGCGGTGGCGGCGCCCCAGCGGAAGCCCTCGGGGAAGTGCAGCACGGGATGGTCCTTACGTTGCGGTGCGGTGTACAGAGGCGCGAGCGCGGGGGCTCAGCGCACGTGGTGGTTCAGCGCGAGGAGGTCCAGAAGTCGGCCAGGAGGTCCGCCGTCACGGCGGGGTTCTCGACGTTGGGCAGGTGCCCGGCTCCGTCGATCACGGCGTACCGGGCGCCGAGCCGCTCGGCCATGGCGCGCTGCCACGGCTGCGGCCACGCGGCGTCGTCCACGCCGTGCGCGACCAGCACCGGCAGGCCGGCGGCGGCCAGGCCGGGCGTGACGTCGCGGACGTCGGCGAGGACGTCGATGGCGCCCAGCAGGTTGTCGGTGCTGGTCGCGATCGAGCGGTCGCGGTGGAAGCGGGCGTCGGCGTCGAGGTCGACCAGGGCGGCCGGGTCCTCGGACAGCCGCCGGGCGAGCCCGGGGTTGTCGAGGGTCCACAGGTCGACGAGGCCGGCCGCGGCGAGCAGCCGGTCGCGCTCGGCATCCTTGCGCCCGGGCCAGCCGTGCGGGCCCGAGCAGAGCATCGTGAGGCTCGCGAACGGCGCGGGGTCGCGCACGACCGTTGCCGACGCGACGGTGCCGCCGAAGCTGTGCCCCAGCAGGTGGAGGTCGCCGGTGGCGATCCCCGCCGTCGCGCTCACGAGGGCCGCGACGTCGAGCGCGTCGCCCGTGAAGTCCTCGCGGCGGTAGGCGCCCACCCCGCGCGGCGCGACCGAGTCGGCCTGCCCGCGCTGGGAGTACGTCCACGCCTCGACGCCGCGCTCCGCCAGCAGCGGCAGCAGCAGCCGGTGGTCCTCCCGCGACCCGGTGAACCCGGGCACGAGCAGGGCCACCGCGCGGCGCTCGACGCCGTCCGGCACGACCGACCGCAGCGCGGTCAGCGGGCCCACCGGCACGTCGAGCACGAGCGGCTCGACGCCGTCCGGCAGCGGGAGCACCGAGAACGGCGTCCCGGGCCGGACGGCCGTCGCGGCGGGCGCCGTCACGACGCGGCCCCGTCGGAGAACCGGCGCGCCGGCTGCGGGATCGCGTCGAGCAGCTGCGTCGTGTACTGGTCCTCGGGGAAGCGCAGCACCTGCGCGGTGCCGCCGGACTCCACGACCTTGCCGTGGTGCAGCACCATGATCTGGTCGGTGATGACGCGCGCCGAGAGCAGGTCGTGCGTGATGTACAGCAGCGAGACGCCGAGGCCGGCGCGCAGGTCCTCCAGCAGGCCGAGCACGCCGGCGCGCAGCGACACGTCGAGCATGGAGACGGGCTCGTCGGCGATGAGCACCTGCGGGTTCGACGCCAGGGCGCGTGCGATGACGACGCGCTGCCGCTGCCCGCCCGAGAGCTGGTGCGGCAGCTTGGCCGCGTACTGCTCCACGGGCGTGAGGCCCACCGTCTCGAGGAGCTCCAGCACCCGCTCGCGTGCGGCCTCGCCCTTCAGCCCGGTGAAGTTCTCCACCGGCCGCGTGAGCGTGTACTCCACGGTGTGCAGCGGGTTGAGCGCCGAGTAGGGGTCCTGGAAGACCATCTGGACGTCGGCGTGCAGCGTCTTGAGCCGGCGGCGGCGCAGCCGGTCGACCCGCAGGTCGCCGAACGTCACCGTGCCCGACGTCGGGCGCTCCACGCCCGTGACCATCTTGGCGATGGTCGACTTGCCGGAGCCAGACTGGCCCACCAGCGCCATCGCGGCGCCCGGCTCCAGCCGGAACGACACGTCGTCGACGGCGGTGACCGGCTTCTCGCCGCGGCGCGGCGGCGGGTACACCTTCGACACGTGGTCGACGACGATCGCGTCGTGCGCGGCGGCCCGCGCCTCGCCGTCGTGCTCGTCCTGCGGCGCCTTGCGCTCGAAGCCGGGCAGCTCCACGACCTCGGCCCGCGGGTCGGCGTAGTGGCTCAGCAGCATCTGCGTGTACGGGTGCGCCGGGGCCTCGAAGATCTGGCGGGAGGCGCCGTCCTCGACGATCTCGCCGTCGTGCATGACGACGACGCGCTCGGCCGACTCGAGCACCGCGCCCAGGTCGTGCGAGATGAGCACGGCCGTGAAGCCCTCCGCGGCCTGCAACTCGCGGATGGTGTCCATGACGGCGTGCTGCACCAGCACGTCGAGGGCCGTGGTCGGCTCGTCGAACACCATGAGCCGCGGCTCGAGCGACAGGGCCAGCGCGATGGAGACGCGCTGGCGCATGCCGCCGGACAGCTCGCCGGGGTAGCGGTCGAGCACGGTGGACGGCAGCTGCACCTTGTCGAGCAGCTCGACGGCGCGCTGGCGCCGCTTCGCCTTCGGCACGTGCCCGTGCGCGGCGAAGATGTCGCCGAAGTGGTGCGCGATGGTGCGCACCGGGTTGAGGGCGTTCATGCCCGACTGGAGCACCATGGCGAACCCGCCGCGACGCTGCACGCGCAGCTCCTCGGCGTCCAGGTGCGCGATGTCGGTGCCGTCGAACACGATGCGGCCGCCGGAGATGCGCGCCGGCGCCTTGGCGAGCCGCGTCACGGCGAAGCCGAGCGTCGACTTTCCGGAGCCGGACTCGCCGACCAGGCCCACGAACTCGCCCTGCTCGAGCGTGAGGTTCGCGTTCTTGACCGCGTGCGTCGGGACGGCCCCGCGGGGCTCGTAGACGACGGACAGGTCCTGGATCTCGAGCAGGCTCATCGGCCGGTCCCTTCCCGCAGGCGCGGGTTGGACAACCCGTCGACGCCGAAGTTCACGAGGGTCATGGAGGTCGCCAGCAGCGCGATGCACAGGCCGGGGGCGAACAGCAGGATCCACTGCCCGGTGAGGATCGCCATCGAGTTCTGCGCCCAGAAGATCATCGAGCCCCACGACACGGTGGCCATGTCGCCGAGGCCGAGGAACGACAGGCCCGACTCGGCGAGCACGGCCGACGTCGCGGCGCCGAAGAACGACCCCGCGATCATCGAGGTCATGTTCGGCAGGATCTCGCGGAAGATGACCCGCGGGGAGCTCTCGCCGGAGAAGATCGCGGCCGTCACGAAGTCGCGCGAGCGCAGGGACTGCGTCTGCGAGCGCAGCACGCGGGCGCCCCACGCCCAGCCGGTGATGACGACGACCAGGATGATCATCGGCAGCCCGCCGTTCTGCAGGTACGCCGCGATGATGATCATCAGCGGCAGGCCCGGCATCACGAGGAACAGGTTGACGAGGAAGTTGACGACGTCGTTGCCCCAGCCGCGCAGGTAGCCCCACGACAGGCCGATGGCGACGGCGACGAGCGTCGACAGGCCGCCGGCGACGAAGCCGACGAGCAGCGAGACGCGGGCGCCGTAGATCACCTGGGAGAGCACGTCCTCGCCGGCGCCGGTGGTGCCGAGCCAGTGCGCGGCGCTGCCGGGCTCGTTGCGGGCGAACGAGTCGTCGTGCGGGGAGTACGGGGCGAGCAGGGGCGCGAAGATCGCCATGAGGACGAACAGGCCCAGCAGGACCAGGCCCACGCGGGCCTTCGGGTTGGCCCAGACGGTCGCGAACGCGCGGCCGAGCACCTGGCCGGTGCGGCCGAGGCGGGTGCGCGCGGGCCGGGTCGGGCCCTGCACGGACTCGGGGGCCGGGCCCTCGGGATCCGTCGTCTCGTAGGACACGGAGGTGGTCGGGTCAGCAGCGGAGTTGGCCATCGGGGTCACCGCCTCGTTCGGGGGTCGAGGACGCCGTAGAGGATCTCCACCAGGAAGTTCGCGAGCAGTACGCTCACGGTGATCATGAGGAAGAGCGCCTGCATCAGCGGGAAGTCCTGGTTGGTGACGGCGTTGAACAGCAGGTAGCCGACGCCCGGGTACGCGAACACCTGCTCGACGAGCAGGGAGCCGCCGACGACGCCGCCGAGCGCCATGCCGAACCCGGTGAGGTTGGGCAGGATCGCGTTGCGGGCGGCGTAGCGGATCGCGACCGTGCGGCCGCGCAGGCCGTTCGCCTCGGCGAAGGTCACGTAGTCGTCGCCGAGGGTGTTGATCATCGTGTTGCGCATGCCGAGGATCCAGCCGCCGAGCGACGTGATGAGGATCGTGGCCGCGGGCAGGGCGGCGTGGTAGAGCACGTCGCCGAGGAACTCCCACGACAGGTTCGGCACCGCGGTGGCGGAGTAGGCGCCCGAGGTGGGGAACCAGCCGAGCACGTAGCCGAGGAAGAAGACGATGAGCAGCGCGGTCCAGAAGTAGGGGAACGCGGAGAGGAAGCTGCCGCCCACCGTGGGTAGCGAGTCCATCCAGGTGCCGCGCTTCCACGCGGCGCCGATGCCGATGAGCGTGCCGAGCACGAAGGCGACGATCGTCACCGCGCCCACCATGATGAGCGTCCACGGCAGGGCGCTCGCGACGAGCTCGGAGACCTGCTGCGGGAAGAAGGTGTACGACACCCCGAAGTCGAGGTGGATGACGTTGTTCAGGTACTGGACGTACTGGTCCCAGATGCTGCCGCCGGGGACGCCCAGCTGGGCCTCGATCGCCGCCTGCACCGACGGCGTCACGGGGCCGTTCTGGGCGAGCTTGGCGATGGCCGCGTCGGCGGGCGAGCCGGGCATGAGGCGCGGGATGACGAAGTTCAGCGTCACCGCCGCCCACAGCGTGAGGACCAGCAGGCCGAGCTTGCGGAGCGCGTAGCGCAACGGTGCCTCCGGGTCGGTGGTCGGTCGGTCGGGTGGGGTCGTGCGGGGGCGCCGCCCGGCGCGCCCCGTGATGGGGCGGCGCTGGGCGGCGGCGGGTCAGCCCTGGGCGGGCTTGAGGTGCGTGAGGATCAGCAGCGGGGTCGAGTCCCACGTCTTCGGGGAGGCGTAGGGGTCGTCCGCGCTGGGCCAGCCGGTGAAGTTCTTGTTCGAGAACAGGCCCCACGAGCCGCCGTAGAAGAGCGCGACCATCGGCAGCTCCTCGTAGGCGATGTTCTCGAGCTGGTGGGTGATCTTGAGCTGCTTCGCCTCGTCGGTGGTGACCTTCAGCTCGGCGAGGAGCTGGTCGGCCTCCTTCGACTCGAACCGGCCGAAGTTGCCGGCCGCCGTCTCGCCGACGGGGAGGCGGAACTCGGAGCCCATGAGGCCGTTGTAGTCCTGGAACGGCTGGCCGGAGCCGCCGACGGTGCCCATGATCATGTCGAAGTCGCCCGAGCGGAGCTCCTTCTGGTAGGCCGCGGGCTGCGGCTGCACGACGGTGACGTCGATGCCGATCGCGCTGAGCTGGCTCTTGACCTGCTCCACGCCCTGCAGCCAGTCGGACCAGCCGTTGGGGGTGGTGATGTTGATCTTGAGCTGCTTGCCGGACTTGTCGACGAGCTGCTTGCCCTTCTGGGTGTAGCCGGCCTTCTCGAACGAGGCGAGCGCCGCGTCGGTGTCCTGCTCGATGTAGCCCTGGTTGGGGATCGTCGAGTCGAGGACGGACTCCTGGTTGGGGAGCATGAGGCCGGTCTGGCTGGCCATGTCGACGTAGCCCTGCTCGGCCTTGTCGGCGATGACCTGCTTGTCGAGGGCCAGGGCGACGCCCTTGCGGAAGTTGACGTCGTCGTACGGCGCCTTCGTCATGTTCGGGATCAGCGAGATCGCCGCGCCGGCCGGGAACCAGTAGGTGTTGTTCTCGGGGTCGGCCTTGACCCAGGTGTCCTCGACGTCGCTCATGAACGCGTAGGCCCAGTCGTAGCCGTTGTTGACGATGTCCAGCTCGGAGTTGGCGGCGGGCTGCACGAGCTCGTCCACCGCGACCTTGTCGGCCTGCCAGTACGTCGGGTTCTTCTTCAGCGTGTACTGGTTCGGCGTGAACTGGCCGAGGGTGTACGGGCCGGACCCGACGGGCTCCTCGTTGGTCCAGGTGACCGGGTCCTTGACGTCCTTCCAGATGTGCTCGGGGACGATGAGCTGCTGCGAGATGATCTGCGCGGCGGGCACGTCCTCGGCCTGCAGGTGCGCGACGACCTTGGAGCCGTCGACCTCGACGGACTTCAGGTGCGACCAGACGCCCTTGAGGTCCATCTCGGGGTGCTTCTTGACGAGGTCGAAGGAGTACTTCACGTCCTCGGCGGTGAGGGGCTGGCCGTCCGACCACTTCACGCCGTCGCGCATGGTGAAGACGACGGTCTTGGCGTCGGGCTGCTCGTAGCCCGTGGCCAGCCAGGGGGTCTCCTCGCCGCTCATCTCGTTGATGACGACCAGCGGCTCGTACATGTACGTCGTCGTGTTGCGCTTGCCGGACGAGTACGGGTTGAAGTTCCGGTCGAACGTGGGCGAGCCGTTGTCGGCCGCGATGAGCATCGACGTCGCGCCGCCCGCGGCGCCGTCGTCGTCGCCCTTGTTCTGCACCGGTGCCGAGCAGGCCGCCGTGGCCAGCACCGCGACGGTGGCCGCGATGGCGGCCAGACGCCGCCCCGAGCGCGCTGTACGCGTCATGGACTTTTACTCCTCTTCGTCGAGGCCTCTCCTGCGAGGGCCCGTGCGCGCCTGGTCGGCGCGCGCCGTCCTTGGGAGTGTATGCGCATACATTTAGCGGCGCCAAACCGCCGGACAAACCCCGAGGCCAGACGCCCGGACGCCCTCAGTGGCAGCCGCAGCTCTCGCGCAGCAGCACCCGCACGGGGAGGTTCACCGTGGCCGCCGCCGAGGTCGGGTCGGCCAGCCGGGAGCGCAGCAGCTCCACGGCCGCGCGCCCCAGCTCCACCATCGGCTGGCTCACCGTCGTGAGCCGGGGGATGGAGGCCTGCGTCGCGTCGATGCCGTCGAAGCCCGTGAGGACCACGTCGCCCGGCACGTCCACGCCCGCCTCGGTGAGGACGTCGAGGAAGCCCAGCGCCGTCTGGTCGTTGGAGCACACCAGCGCGCGGGGGAGCGAGGTGCCCGTGCCGCCACGCGCCCCGCCGCCGCGCCCGGTGACGTGGGTCTCGAGCATCCGCCGCGCCAGCGTGCGCGCGCCGTCGCGGGTGAAGTCGCTGCGCGCCGCCGGCTCGTCGGGCACCGGCAGCCCGGCCGCCCCGAGGGCGTCGCGGAACCCCTGGAACCGCTCGTGCGCGTCGGGGGAGTCGAACGGGCCGCCGACGAACGCGAGGTCGCGGATGCCGTGCTCGGCGATCAGATGGTCCACCAGGGCGCGCGTGCCCGCCCGGTTGTCGACGGAGATGTGGTCGTAGGCGTCCTCCTGCGGCGGCCCCGCCATCACGACCACCGGGACGCGGCGGGCGATGTGCGCCAGGAGGTCGTCGGGCACCGACTTCGAGAGCACCGCGAGCCCGTCCACGCGGCCGGCGAGCTCGTTCACCGCCTCCGCCCGGCGCAGGCCGCGGGCCACGCCGATCATCACCGCGTGCCCGGTGCGCCACGCCTCCAGCTCGGCGCCGCGCATCACCTCGCCGAGGTACAGGTTGCTCCAGCGGGCCGCGGCCGGGCCGCCGACGTCGCGGACCACCTCGACCGCCTCGCCCACCCGGACCGGGTCGGGCAGGTCGGCGATCTCGTCGATGCCGTCGACGTCCGGGAAGCACAGGCCCAGCACGCCCGTCGAGCGCGCGGCGAGCCCGCGCGCCGCGCCCGACGGGACGTAGCCGAGCTCGTTGATCGCCTCGTGCACCACCGTGCGGGTGCTCTCGCGGACGTCGTCGGGGCGCCGCAGCACCCGCGAGACCGTCGCGATCGAGACCCCTGCGCGCTGGGCGACGTCGTACACCGTGGGGGCCTTCGCCACCGGAACTCCTTGACCGCTCACATCGCCCGCACGGCCGTGCGAGCGGTCCCACGATAGTGATTGCGCATACATTTCCGCATCGCGGCAGGTCAGCCCTCCGGGTGTGTTCCACCGCGGCGGCGTGAGAGCTTCGGCCGCACGGTCGGAGCGTTCCGTGGGCGCGGCGTGAAGACCGCCCACGACCGCCCGAACCGCCGTCGCGCGCCACGTACGCTCCTGGCGGCCCGCAGGCGGGCCGCCACGCGAGAGCAGGGGAAAGTCCACATGAAGCGCAAGATCGTCGCGTCGCTCGTCGGCGCGGTCGTGGCCGTCGGCGCCGTCGCCGGGCCGGCCGCGGCCGGTACCGGGTCGACCACCGACACCGACTACGACGGCCGGTCGGTCAAGATGACCGTCACCACGCCCACGTACGTGACGATCAACCGCGCGGGGTACACGAAGATCCCGGTGACGGCGAAGCTGGCGTTCTCCGGGCCGGGGACGTTCACCGGGTGGTGGGCGAGCGGCAGCGCGACGGCGGAGTCCATCAACGGTCCGTGGCAGTGGTCGGACTCGGAGTTCACGAACACCGTCTCGACGACGAAGAAGACGACGATCACGTTCCGGAAGTACGACCACCTCGTGCCGCAGAGGCTGGCGGTCGGGGCGGACCTCGCTCCGGAGTACGGCGAGGCGTGGCTCTACCCGGAGAAGGACCACCTGACCACCGTCTACCTGCGCAACAAGCGCGCGGTGGGGGGCACCAACGCCTACCGCGCCAAGGGCTCCCGCGCGTACGTCCAGGTGCGCGGCACGGTCAAGGAGAACGTCTGGAAGAACTCGTACACCGACTCGGGCACCTGGAAGGGCAAGAAGGGCGTGCGCGTCGCGGTCCGCTTCAACCCGACCGGCCCGGCCGGGTGGCGCACCGTCAAGCACGTGACGACCGGCACGGGCGGCAAGGTCGTCACGCGGGTGAAGAGCTCGAAGGCCGGCACCTACCAGATCGTCGTGCCGGCGACGACGAAGACCACCGCCGCGAGCGGTAAGGACGGCGTCGCCCGCCGCTGACGCCCGTTCCCTTCGAGCAAGCGATCCGTCGCGCCCTCAACCCCGCTGGGGCGCCGGATCTCGCGTGCTCGGAGGGGGGGCTACGGTCCGGCGGTCGCCGCGGCCGCGGCCGTCGCGCCCGC
>NZ_JBHWYY010000091.1:0-16466 GCF_042728595.1 Isoptericola sp. NPDC060185
CACGAGGGACGACCTCGTGCCCGGCCGTCGTGCGTCCGGCACCGCCGCGGGTGGCGGACAAGCACCTGCTGCGCCACTGTGTGACCCGCGCCGGGACCCGTGCGGCGCGAGAAAGGTGAGCGCCCGTGCCTTCGACGCCGTCCGTGTCCCCCGGAGACGCCCCTCGCCGGGCGAACCGCAGCCCTCTGCTGCGGGGTCTCGCCCGCGCCGGCTACGTCGCGTCGGGGGTGCTGCACCTGCTGCTGGGTTGGCTTGCCGTCCGCCTCGCCCTGGGCTCCTCGAGCGGGAGCGCGGACCAGCAGGGCGCGCTGCGGGAGCTCGCTGCGGCGCCCGGCGGCGCCCTACTCCTGTGGCTGACGGCGGCGGGCTTCGCGGCGCTCGCGCTGTGGCAGCTCACGGAGGCCCTGGCGGGCGTCCCCGGGGCCGACACCGCGAAGGAGGTCGGCTCGCGGGTGAAGGCCGGCGGCAAGGCGGTGCTCTACGCGGTGCTGGCGGCCACGGCGGTCGGCGTCGTGACCGGGGCGTCGGGCCGCGGCGGTTCCGAGGAGGGCGTCGCCGCGGACCTGATGGCGGCCCCCGCGGGGCGCTGGCTCGTCACGGCGGTCGGCCTCGTCGTCGTCGGCGTGGGCGTGTTCCACGGGGTCAAGGGCGGGCGCAAGACCTTCCTCGACGACCTGCGGGGGACCGGGGGCGGTGCGGTCGGCCAGGCCGTGCTCCGGCTGGGGCAGGTCGGCTACATCGCCAAGGGCGTCGCCCTCGCGGTCGTCGGCGGGCTGTCCGTGGCGGCCGCTGTCACGGCGGACCCGCAGAAGGCCGGCGGGCTCGACGACGCGCTGCGGACCATCCGCGACCAGCCCTTCGGCACGGTGCTGCTGGTCGTCACCGGTGTGGGGATCGCCGCCTACGGCGTGTACTCGTTCGCCCGCGCGCGGTACGCCCGGATGTGACGGTCAGGTCGCGGGCTCGACGATCCAGGTCGCGCCCAGCAGCAGGCAGCCCACCGTGACGAGCAGGAACACCGCGACCCACAGGATCCCGGTGGTGTGGGTGAGCGCCGCGAGCTGGTCGGCGTCGGACCGGCGTGCGCGGCCGCGGGTGCGCTGGGCCTGCATCTCCAGGACCGGGCGCACGGAGCCGAGCAGCAGGAACCACGTGACGGCGTACGCGACGGCGGCCTGCGTGGCGGCGTCGAGCCACCACGAGACGGCGACGAGCGCGGCGCCGCTCACGAGGATCGACCAGAGCCCGAACCAGTTGCGGATCTTCAGGAGCAGGAGGGCGAGCAGCAGCACCAGGAGCCACAGCAGCCCGACGGCGTAGCCGTGCCGCAGCAGCCATGCGGCGCCGAGCCCGGTGAGGCCCGGTCCCACGTAGCCCGCGAACGCCGTGACGATCATCCCGAACCCGCGCGGGCGCCCGGCCGAGACCGTCAGCCCCGACGTGTCGGAGTGCAGGCGGATCCCGTCCAGCCGCCGTCCGGTGACCATCGCGGCCACGGCGTGCGCGCCCTCGTGCGCGATCGTCACGACGTGCCGGGCCACCCGCCACACGGGGGTGACCAGCACGACGGCGAGCGCGACCAGCCCCGCCGACAGCACCACCGCCTGCGGCGGGGGCGGCACCGGGGTGGTGGCGGCCGTCCAGATCTGCGTCAGCACGTCGCCGGCGTTCGCGAGGAAGTCGTCCACGCCGGTCATTCCACCACGCCTGCCTGGGCGCCCGGCCCGGTGCCCACGGCGGGACGTGCGACAATGCTGGAGGTGGCTGCGCGTCCGCGCGCCCCGCGTCGTGGAGATCCCCCCGGATTGCGTGCGGCGGACCCCGACCCTCGACGTCCTCGAACGTCCCAGCCCGAGAGGCCTTTCTCTGTGTCTGACTTCGCCGGCTTCGGCCTGCCCACGCCTGTCGTCCGTGAGCTCACGGACCAGGGCATCACCACCCCGTTCCCCATCCAGTCCGCGTCGCTGCCCGACACGCTCGCCGGCGCCGACGTGCTCGGCCGCGGCCGCACCGGCTCCGGCAAGACGCTCGCGTTCTCGCTGCCGGTCGTGACGCGGCTCGCGACGTCGGCCGCGCAGGCGGTCGCCGCGGGCCGCCCGCGCCGTCGTGCCGCGCGCCCCCGCGCCCTCGTGCTCTGCCCGACGCGCGAGCTCGCCAACCAGATCAACGCCACGATGGAGCCGCTCGCGAAGGCGCTCGGCCTCGTGACGACCACCGTCTTCGGCGGCGTCGCCCAGTCCCGCCAGGTCAACGCCCTGAACGCGGGCGTCGACGTCGTCATCGCCTGCCCCGGCCGCCTCGAGGACCTGCTCGGCCAGAAGCACCTCACGCTCGACGACGTCGAGATCACCGTGCTCGACGAGGCCGACCACATGGCCGACCTCGGCTTCCTGCCCGGCGTGAAGCGGATCATGGACCGCACACCGGTCCAGGGCCAGCGGCTGCTGTTCTCGGCGACGCTGGACAACGGCGTCGACGTGCTGGTCAAGCGCTACCTCAAGAACCCGGTGACGCACTCGGTCGACGAGGCCGCCGCGCCCCCGCCCCAGATGACGCACCACATCCTCGCCGTGGCGGACGCCGACGCGAAGAAGGACGTGGTGCACGAGCTCGCGTCGGGCACCGGCCGCCGCGTCCTGTTCACGCGCACCAAGCACCAGGCGAAGAAGCTCGCCAAGCAGCTCACCGGCGCCGGCGTGCCGGCGGTCGACCTGCACGGCAACCTCGGCCAGGGCGCGCGCGAGCGCAACCTCGCGGCGTTCTCGTCCGGCGACGTCAAGGTGCTGGTGGCCACGGACATCGCCGCGCGCGGCATCCACGTCGACGACGTCGAGCTCGTCGTGCACGTGGACCCGCCGGCGGAGCACAAGGCGTACCTGCACCGCTCCGGCCGCACGGCCCGCGCGGGCTCCGGCGGTGACGTCGTCACCGTCATGCTGCCCGAGCAGCGCGGCGACGTCCGCGACCTCACGCGCAAGGCGAAGATCACCGCCCGCCCCCAGCAGGTCGTGCCCGGCGACGCAACCGTCACCGCCCTCGTGGGCGAGGTCGCGCCGTACGTGGCGCCGCCCGCCCCGGCGGCCCCCGCGCCGCAGCGGCGCAAGGGCTCCGGCCGGCCCGCCCAGGGCGGTCAGGGCGGCCACGGCGGTCAGTCCCGCGGCGGACGCCCGCAGGGCGGGCAGTCCCAGGGGGGCCAGGCGCACGGTGCTCAGGCGCGCGGTGGTCAGGCGCACGGTGGTCAGGTCCAGGGCGGACGCGGCCAGGGGCAGCGCTCGCAGGCGCCGGGGTCGTCGGCCGTCCGCGCGGACGGCTCGGCGCCGGCGCGCCGCCGTCGCCGCGGCGGCCGCGGCCGGGGTCACGGCGGCTCCGCACCCCAGGCCTGACCGGTCCCGCTCCGGGGCGTGCTCGTCACGCCCCGGCGCGGAACACCCACGGCACGTCCCCGGTTGACCACGACGGAGGTGTCAGATGACGTACGAAGTCACCAAGCCCGACGAGCAGTGGCAGGTGGAGCTCTCCCCGCAGGAGTTCGCCGTGCTGCGGCAGGCGGGCACCGAGCGGCCCTGGACCGGGGAGCTGCTCGACGAGAAGCGCGTGGGCGTGTACCGCTGTCGCGCGTGCGGCCACGAGCTGTTCCGCAGCGAGACCAAGTTCGACTCGCACTGCGGCTGGCCGTCGTTCTACACGCCCCTCGCGGGCGACAGCGTGGAGCTGCTGGAGGACCGGTCGCACGGCATGCTCCGCACCGAGGTGCGCTGCGCGCGCTGCGGCTCGCACCTGGGGCACGTCTTCGACGACGCGCCGCAGACGCCCACCGGCGACCGGTTCTGCATGAACTCGCTGAGCCTGTCGTTCGAGCCCACGGAGACCTGACCGACCCGCCGTCGCGGGTGGGCTCGCGGCCTCTGGTCCGCCATGAGATGGGGCCACGATCCCACCCGCAGCGCTCCGGGCGGGTCGGGGCTAAGGTCGGGCAGGTGACCGAGCCCGTGCCCGCCACGCCCATGTCCGACGCCGACCTCGCGCTCGGCGCGGCGCCCGTCGCGCCGTCGTCCGTCCCCGACCACCTGGTCAACCTGCGCGACGTCGCGACCGCCGCCCCGGGCCTGAGGCCCGGGGCGCTGCTGCGTTCGGACGCGCCCCGGTCGGGCGACCGGGCCCCCGAGGGGGTCGCCTGGCCCCCGCGCACCGTGCTCGACCTGCGCGACCCCGGGGAGAACGGCGAGGCGCACCCGCTGTCGTCCGTCGCGCGCGTGGTTCCGCTGCCGGTGCTGAACGGCACGGCCATGGCGGCGTCGGCCGGGCCCATGGTGGTTCCCGCCCTGGGGGACCTGTACGTGTCGATGCTCGACGAGCCGGGCGCCGGGCACCTCGTCGAGGCGGTACGGCTGATCGCGACCGCCGACGCGCCGGTCCTCGTGCACTGCACGGCCGGCAAGGACCGCACGGGCGTCACGGTGGCCCTGGTGCTCGCGCTGCTCGGCGTCGACCGGGAGGCCGTCGTCGCCGACTACGAGCGCACCGGCCCGCACATGCGCGACGTGATGGCGCGCGCGGCGGTGACGGCCAACCTCGCCGTCCCGGACGCGCACCTGCTGGCGAAGCTGCCCCCGGAGCTCGTGACCGCGCCGGGGTGGGCCATCGAGTCGGTGCTCGACCGGCTCGCGGAGCACGACGGCGGCGCGCAGGGCTGGTTCCTGGCGCACGGCGGCGACGCCCCCATGCTCGACGCGCTCCGCGCGCGGCTCGTCGGCTGACGCCGGGGACGAGGAACGGCGAGGACCCGGGTCGGGTCCTCGCCGTTCGTCTGCCCGCCGTCGGCGGTGGGGTCAGGGGCGCGTGTCGCGCCATCGGACGAAGTCGTCCGAGTAGCGGTGCAGCAGCGTCGCGAGCTGCGAGACGTCGGCCTCGTCCCAGTCGCCGAACGCGTCCTTGTACATCTCGATGCGGCGGTCGCGCGCCCGGGCGAACCGGGCCGCGCCGTCGGCGGTGAGGGTGATGCGCTGGCCGCGCGTGTCCTCGGGGTCGACCTCGCGGTGCACGAGGCCGAGGTCCACGAGCCGGCTCAGCTGTCGGGAGACCGTGGCCCGCCCGACGCCGAAGTGGGCGGCGAGGTCGGAGCCACGGATCCCCGGATGGGAGTCGATGTGCGCGAGGATCGGGTACGCCGACGCCTCGAGCTCAGGATGCACCCGCCGGGCGGTCTGGGCCGCGGACGACTGGGCGCGACGGATCAGCACCCGGATCTCTCGTTCGAGAGCACCGAACGGGTCGGTGGCCGGGTCTGGCATTGACGGGGCGGCTGCGTCGTGCATGCGCCCATCATGAGGCTTCGCCGAGGCAAACGGGAACGCCGCCACCGGGGGAAGTTGCGCCCGGACGGGGCCGCAGCGGGTGAAATCGGCCCCGTCCGGTGTTTTCGCCGGTGTCAGGCCCGCTCGGCGGCGGTCGCGGCCGGCGCCGAGGCGGCCGCCGCGGCGTCCTTCTCCTCGTCGAGCACCTGCTCGATGCCGGAGCGCTTGCCCAGCGGGACCTCCTTGATGAACAGCACGGCGATCAGCGAGATCACCGCCATCGGGACGGCGTACAGGAAGATCGTCGTGATGCCGTCCGAGTAGGCGGACTCGACGACGGTCTGCACCGGCGCGGGGAGGGCGGCCAGGTCGGGGACGGCGCCCGAGCCGGCGCCCATGGCGTCGGCGGGGATGCCGAGCTTCGCGAGGCCGGTGACCAGGTCCGACTTGATGTGCGAGGCCATCACCGCGCCCAGGGCGGAGACGCCGATCGCGCCGCCGAGGGAGCGGAAGAACGCGACGCCGGAGGTGCCGGCGCCCATCTCGTGCACGTCGAGCGTGTTCTGCGTGGCCAGCACCAGGTTCTGCATCAGCGCGCCGACCGACAGGCCCAGGCCGAACAGGAACACCGAGATGAGGACGAAGCTCGTGTCCACCTCGATGGTCGACAGGCCGTACAGCGAGCCGGTCAGGAGGACGGCGCCGCCCACCATGATCGCCTTGTAGCGGCCGGTGTTGGAGATGATGCGGCCCAGGACGATGCCGGCGAGCATCGTGCCGACCACCATCGGGATGGTGAGCAGGCCGGACTCGGTGGGCGTCTTGCCGCGGGCCAGCTGGAAGTACTGGCTGAGGAACACGGCGGTGCCGAACATGGCGACGCCGACGGAGGCGGACGCGACCACCGCGAGCACGAACGTGCGGTTCTTGAACAGGTGCAGCGGGATGATCGGCTCCGCCGCGGCGCGCTCCACGAAGCCGGCGGCAACGAGCGCCACGACGGCGCCGCCGACCATGGCCGCGGTCTGCCAGGACGCCCACTCGAACTGGTCGCCCGCGAAGGTGACCCACAGGAGCAGCAGCGCGACGGCGACGGCGATGAGCACGGCGCCCGCGTAGTCGATCTTCACGGCGCGCTGCTCGCGCGTGGGCAGGTGCAGCGTCTTCTGCAGCACGACGAACGCCACGATGGCGAACGGGACGGCGACGAAGAAGCACCAGCGCCAGCCGAACGAGTCGGTGAGCACGCCGCCGAGCAGCGGGCCGCCGATCTGGCCGACCGCCATGACGCCGCCCATGAGGCCCATGTACTTGCCCCGCTCGCGCGGGCTGATGATGTCGGCCATGAGGACCGTCGCGAGGGCGGTGAGGCCGCCCGCGCCGATGCCCTGCAGGGCGCGGAAGCCGATGAGCATCTCGATGTTCTGCGAGAGACCGGCGGCAGCCGCGGAGACGACGGTGATCGCCAGCGCGATCTGCATGAGGGTCTTGCGGTTCGTGAGGTCGGCGAGCTTGCCCCACAGGGGGGTCGAGATCGTCATCGTCAGCAGCATGGCCGTGACGACCCATGTGTAGGAGTGCTGGGAGCCGCCGAGCTCGTTGACGATCCGGGGCAGCGACGTCGAGACGATCGTCGAGCCGAGCAGGGACACGAAGACGCCGAGGAGGATGCCCGAGAGGGCCTCGAGCACCTCGCGGCGGGACATCGCCGGGGCCGGCGGGGCGGACAGGTCCGGCACCGCGGGCGCCGGGCTGGGGGACTGACTCATCGGGCGGGGATCTCCTCCTGCGCCTGGGCGCGGTCATGGGTCGTGGTGAGGGCGGCCGCGACGCTGCGGATCCGGGAGGTGGCCTCGGCGAGGTCTTCGTCCGACCAGTCGGAGAAGGCTTCGGAGACGAGGTCGTCGATACGGCGGAAGGACGCCTCCGCGAAGTCGCGGCCGGCGTCCGTCAGGGCGAGGTAGCGCACGCGCCGGTCGTCGTCGTCCACCGTGCGGAGCACGAGGCCGGCGTCGACGAGGGCGCTGACCTGGCGGCTCGCGACGGAGACGTCGACGCGGAGCTTGGCGGCGACGTCCGTGAGCTGGACGCGCCCGCACCGCGTGAGCATGTGCAGGGCGCCGAGTCCGGCGCGGGGGAGGTCCAGGTCGCGCGCCACGCGCATGGCGGCCTCGCGCTGGGCGCGGGAGAGCTCTTCGAGCGTCTCCACGAGCTCGCGGGCCGCGGTGCGGGCAACAGGCATGGCAGGGCCTTTGTGAGAGGAGCGAGGGTGCTCGGGGCCGAGGGCCGGAGCGGTGCGACCCGACGGGTCGACTGATTGCAGAGTGCAAACATACGCGCAGTGCTTGCAGCAAGCAAGTGTCCAGGTCGGAGCGTCCGAGCACGGGGACGACGGCGGCCCGCCGCGTCCAGGGCGGACGCGACGGGCCGGTGCCGGTGCCCGTGGGTGGAGGCGCGGGTCAGGCGCGCTTGAACGCCTCGCCCGCCATGTCCTCGAGCTCGACGCCCTTCGTCTCCGGGATCTTGCCCAGCACGAAGAAGAACGACAGCGCCGCGAAGACCGCGTACATCAGGTAGGGGATGGACGGGCCGAACGTCGCGAGCATCGGCGGGAACGTCAGGGTGATCGCGAAGTTCGCGATCCAGTTGGCGGCCGCGCCCACGCCCAGCGCGGCGGCGCGGATGCGGTTGGGGAACATCTCGCCCAGCAGCACCCACATCAGCGGGCCCCACGTGGCGCCGAAGAACACCACGAACGCGTTGGCGCACACCAGCGCGATGCCGTTCCAGGGGGCACCGAGGGTGATCGAGTCGCCGCTCCCGGTCGCCTGCGTGAACGCCAGCGCCATCAGGCCGAGCGAGACTGCCATGCCCGCCGAGCCCACGAGGAGCAGCGGCCGCCGCCCCACCTTGTCGATGAGGGCGATCGCGATGAACGTGACCGCCACGTTGGTGACCGACGTGATCGTCGAGACCAGGAAGGCCTGCGACTCGTCGAAACCGACCGCCTGCCACAGCGTCGTCGAGTAGTAGAAGATCACGTTGATCCCGACGAACTGCTGGAAGATCGCCATGACGATGCCGACCCAGACGATCGGCTTCAGCCCGAAGCGGTTCCCGCGCAGCGTGCCCAGCTCGGAGTTCGCCTCGTCCGTGGCGATCGAGCGATGGATCTCGGAGATCCGGTCGTCGGGATGCTCGTCCGGGCCGAGCACCGACGCGAGGACCGTGCGGGCCTCGTCGTCGCGCCCCTTCGTCACCAGGTAGCGGGGCGACTCCGGCATCCGCATCGCGAGGATCCCGTAGACCGCCGCGGGGATGACCGCGACCAGGAACATCCAGCGCCAGGCCTCCCAGCCGAACCACAGCTCGTTCGCCGCGCTGCCCGCCGCCGTCGCGAGGATCTGGTCCGACAGCAGGGCCGCGAAGATACCGACCGTGATCGCGAGCTGCTGCAGCGAGCCGAGCCGCCCGCGCATGACCGCCGGCGCGATCTCCGCGATGTACGCGGGCGCGATCACCGAGGCGATACCGATGCCGACACCGGCCATGAACCGCCAGACCGCGAGGTCCCACGCGCTCCACGCGATCGCCGACAGGATCGACGAGACGAAGAACAGCACGGCGCCCAGCACCATCACGTGCGTGCGGCCCCACCGGTCCGCCAGCTTGCCGCCCGACCAGGCGCCCAGCGCGCACCCGAGCAGGGCGATCGCCACGACCAGGCCCGTCACGGTGGAGCTCAGGCTGAACTGCCCCTGGATCGCGTCGACGGCGCCGTTGATCACCGACGAGTCGAACCCGAAGAGGAAGCCGCCGACGGCCGCCGCGAAGGCGAGGGCCGTGGCCTTGCGGTGGGCGCTGTGCGCCGCGGAACCAGGTGCTGGGCTCGTCATGATCGTCCTCGGATCGGTCGGCAGTCCTGCGTCCTTCGATGCTAGGTCGGGGTCGCGGTGTCGGCGCGCTGAGCAGGCGGGACACGCCCCGAGGCGGCGCGGGGTGAGACTGGACCGGTGAACGACGCACCCGAGCCGCGCAGGCACCGCCGACCCGCCATGCTCGACCCGCAGACCGCGGAGCAGATCCCGGGCGACCTCGACCCGGCGCTGCGCGACGAGGTCGCGCACACCACCGCCCGCGCCGTCGTGCACCGGTCGCGCGCCGCCGAGGACCCCGTCGTCGTGGACCGCCTCGTCCGCCTCGTCGAGCGGGAGGGGCTCGACGTCGTCGCCGCCCTCTGGTCCGACGCCGCCGCCGTCTCCCTGCCGGGCGCCCTGTGGCGGCTGTACGTGCTGCGCGAGTGGGTGCGTCGCGACCCGCGGACCGTGGGCCTGCGGTACCGGCTCGGCGTCGACGCGGCCCCCGTGCACGAGGTCGTGGCCGGGGTGCCGCGCCCGCCCGCTCCCGAGGACCTGCGGGCGCTCGCGGACGACGTCCTGTCCGGCGTCTTCGCCGGGGACCTGGCCGTGGCGCTCGAGCGCGCCGCGTCGTTCTGCCGCATCCTCGCGACCGGCGCCGCCTTCGACGCCGACGCGCGCGAGGTGGCCGACCCGGACGGGGCCACCCGGATGACCCGCGGGGCCGCCGACCTCGTGCGCACCGCGGAGGAGCTGGAGCGGGCGGCCGCCTCGTGGCGGGCCGGGACGCTCGGCTGATCGACCACGGCGTGACCTGCGTGTTCGGAACGCGGCGACGGCGGGGCTTACGATGTTCGCGCGACGTCGGGCCGCGGTAGCCCCGGGCTCCATCTTCAGCCGCTTCGAGCGGCCACGCGCCGAGAGGCGCTCCCGGTCCGGCGTCGCACCTCACCCGAGTTCACGCAGCCCGCAGGGGGAAGCGTTCAGCGCGCGTTCAACTGGTCGCGCCAGGATCGCCACCTCTAGTCTGTGAGAGTCTCAGCGTCTTCGACCTCAGGAGCCACACGTGCGCCTGCGCCTGACACCGCGCGACACGACCTATTTCGACATGCTGGCGACCCTCGCACAGCACAACGTGACGGGAGCATCGCTCCTGGCGGAGCTGCTCGGGGCGTCACGGCAGGAGCGCGAAGGGATCGTGCGTCGGCTCAACGAGGCCGAGCACATCGCCGACGACGCCGCCCACTCGATCATGCGGCGCCTGAACCAGACGTTCGTCACCCCGTTCGACCGGGACGACATCTACGGCCTGGCCTCCGCGCTCGACGACTGCATGGACGCCATGGAGGAGGCCGGCGACCTCATCGTCCTGTACAAGGTCGACGAGCTGCCGATCCGGGTCTCCGAGCAGGTGCAGGTGCTGCAGCGCTGCGCCGAGCTCACCGCCGAGGCCATGCCGCGCCTGCGCTCCATGGACCAGCTGTCCGACTACTGGGTCGAGATCAACCGGCTGGAGAACCAGGGCGACAAGCTGCACCGCGAGCTCATCGCGCAGCTGTTCGACGACACCACCGACCCGGTGCTGCTCATCAAGCTCAAGGAGATCGTCGACATGCTCGAGGAGGGCGCCGACGCCTTCGAGCGGGTCGCGAACATGGTCGAGACCATCGCCCTCAAGGAGTCCTGACGGTGGAGGCGGCTCTCGTCGTCTTCGTCGTGGCGATCGCCCTCGGCTTCGACTACACGAACGGGTTCCACGACGCGGCCAACGCGATCGCCACCTCGGTCTCGACCCGGGCCCTGACCCCGCGCGTCGCGCTGGGCATGGCGGCCGTCATGAACTTCGTCGGGGCGCTGCTCGGCACCGAGGTCGCGGAGACCATCGCGACGTCGATCGTCGACCTGCAGGACGCGTCCAACCACACCGCGCTCATCGTGGTGCTGTGCGCGTTGCTCGGCGCCATCGCCTGGAACCTCATCACCTGGTGGTTCGGCCTGCCGTCGTCGTCCACGCACTCGCTCATCGGCGGTCTGGTGGGCGCCGGGCTCGCGGCGGGGCTGCCCATCTACGGCCAGGCGATCATCGACAAGGTCGTGCTGCCGATGGTCTTCTCGCCGCTCATCGGCTTCATCGGCGCCTACGTCGTCATGGTGGCCGTGCTCTGGATCTTCCGGAACAAGGCGCCGTCGAAGGTGACGCGCCGGTTCCGCCTCGCGCAGACCGCCTCGGCCGCGGCCATGGCCCTCGGCCACGGTCTCCAGGACGCGCAGAAGACGATGGGCGTCATCTTCATGGCGCTCCTCACGGTCGGCTGGGCGGACCCGGACGCGGGCATCCCGCTCTGGGTCAAGCTCGGCGCGGCGGCCGCGATCTCGCTCGGCACCTACTCCGGCGGCTGGCGCATCATGCGCACGCTGGGCCGTCGCATCATCGAGCTCGACCCGGCCCGCGGCTTCGTCGCCGAGTCCGTGTCGGCCCTGGTGCTCTACGCCAACGCGTTCATCCTGCACGCCCCCGTCTCCACGACCCACACGATCACCTCGGCGATCATGGGCGTGGGCGCCACGCGCCGGCTGTCCGCCGTGCGGTGGGGCGTCGCGAAGAACATCGGCGTGGCCTGGGTGCTGACCATCCCCGCCGCCGCCCTCGTGGCCGCGATCATGACCTGGATCCTGCACCCCTGGCTCACGTGACGTCGGGCCCGCAGCACGCCGAGAGGGCACGCACCGTCACCACGGTGCGTGCCCTCCTCGCGTCTGGCCAGGGCGGCCCCGCAGGCTCGTCGCGGGTCAGTAGACGGGCGGCGTGACCTTCTCGACGGCGACGACGCGCGGGCCCTTGCCGGTGACGGCGACGTGCGCCACGAGCAGGTCGCCGGGCTCCAGGAACGGGTCGCGCGAGGGCAGCACGTTCGCCACCGCGCGGCGCGAGTGCTGGCCCAGCACGTCCAGCACCGTCGGGAGCACGGGGCGGTGCGTGCACAGCACCGAGGACCGCCCGGACTCCAGCAGGTCGAGCACGGTCGCCGCGACGCGGGCCGGCGAGCGCTCGTGCTCCGCCTCGCCGAGCTGGTCGCTCAGCTCCGGCCGGGCGTGCGACGCGCGCACGTAGGGCTCGATGGTCGCCGCGCACCGCTCCCAGCGGCTCGACACCACCGACGTCACCCCGTACGCCGCGAGCACCGGCACGAGCGCCGCGCCCTGGGCGTGGCCGGTCGGGGTCAGCGGGCGGTCCTGCTCGGGGCCGTGCCAGCCCGCGCGGGCCAGGGCCTTGCCGTGCCGCACGATGACGACGGCGTGCGTGGCGAGCCGGCCCTGCGCGTGCGCCTGCACCAGCGCCTCGAGCGGGCCGCGGTCGGCCTCGCGGGTCAGCCTCGCCGTCGCCGCGTCGACGTCGAGCCACGCCTTCTTGTCCACCTCGTCGCGCGTCGGCGGCCGCACCGGGTACCGGGCGGTCAGCGCCGCGCCGTCGTCCGCGCGCGTCGCCCGCCGGGCCGCCCAGTAGTGCACCCGCTTCACGCGGCCCTCGGGGGTCAGGTACTGCAGGCCGGGCAGCGGCACGCCCAGGACCACGGGCTTTCCGGTCTCCTCCGCGACCTCGCGCGCCGCGGTCGTGTTCAGCGCCTCGCCCGCCTCGAGCTTGCCCTTGGGCCACGACCAGTCGTCGTAGCGCGGCCGGTGCACCAGCTGCACCTGCAGCCGGCCCTCCCGCTCGCGCCAGACGAGGGCACCCGCCGACTCGATGACCGGCGCGTGCTCCACGGACGTCGCCCCCAGCCTGCTCACGAGCGGGGACGCCGCCACGCCCGCCGACCGGCGCGCGCCTGCCGCCCTCACCGGGTCCTCTCGGGCCGGCGACGGTGGCGGTCCACGAGGCTCGCCTGCAGGTCCTCCAGCGGCTCGCCGTCCGGGCCCACGGCGTGCCGCACCCAGGTGTCGTCGGGCTGCAGGTGCCACGTCGACGTGAGGTCCGACATCGAGCGGTCCATCAGCTCCAGCAGCTCGGCGACCTGGCCCTCGTCCGTGATCCGCACCAGCGCCTCGACGCGGCGGTCGAGGTTGCGGTGCATGAGGTCCGCCGAGCCGATGTACACCTCGGGGCCGGACTCCGGGCCCTCGCCGATCGCCGGGCCCGCGGAGTTCGCGAACGCGTAGATGCGCGAGTGCTCCAGGAAGCGGCCCAGGATCGACCGGACGCGGATGTTCTCGCTCAGGCCCGGCACGCCGGGGCGCAGGGCGCAGATGCCGCGCACCACCAGGTCGACGTGCACGCCGGCCTGCGAGGCGCGGTACAGCGCGTCGATCGTCGCCTCGTCCACGGCGGAGTTCACCTTGATCCGCACCCACGCCTCGTGGCCCGCCCGGGCGGCGGCCGCCTCGCGCTCGATGCGCTCGATGAGGCCGGAGCGCACCGTGCGCGGCGCCACCAGCAGGCGGTGGAAGCGCGACTGCGGCGCGTACCCGGAGAGCTGGTTGAACAGGCGCGTGAGGTCCTGGCCGACGTCGCGGTCGCACGTGAGCAGCCCGTGGTCCGTGTACATCCGGGCCGTCTTCGGGTGGTAGTTGCCCGTGCCGATGTGGCAGTACCGCCGCAGCCCGTCGGCCTCCTGGCGCACCACGAGGGACAGCTTGCTGTGCGTCTTGAGGCCCACGATCCCGTACACCACGTGCACGCCCGCCTCCTCGAGCTTGCGCGCCCAGGAGATGTTGGCCTGCTCGTCGAACCGTGCCTTGATCTCGACCAGGGCCAGCACCTGCTTGCCCGCCTCGGCGGCGTCGATCAGCGCGTCGACGATGGGGGAGTCGCCCGACGTGCGGTACAGCGTCTGCTTGATCGCCAGCACCGCCGGGTCGGCCGCGGCCTGCTCGAGGAACGTCTGCACCGACGTGGAGAACGAGTCGTACGGGTGGTGCAGCAGGATGTCGCGCTCGCGGATCGCGGCGAACACGTCGCGCGGCGTCGCGGACTCCACCTCTGCGAGCTGGCGGTGCGTCGTCGGGACGAACGGCGGGAAGTGCAGCGACGAGCGCTCGATGTCGGCGATGACGTTGAGGCCGGTGAGGTCGAGCGGCGCGGGCAGCTCGTACACCTCCTCGTCCGCGACCCCGAGCTCGCGGACCAGCAGCTCGCGGATGCGCGGCGAGATGCCGTGCGCCAGCTCCAGGCGCACGGGCGGGCCGAAGCGGCGGCGCAGCAGCTCCTTCTCCATCGCCTGCAGGAGGTTCTCGGCGTCGTCCTCCTCGACCTCCACGTCCTCGTTGCGCGTGACGCGGAACGTGTGGCTCTCGCGCACCTCCATGCCCGGGAACAGGTGGTCGAGATGCTGGGCGATGACCTCCTCCAGCGGCACGAACGACGTCTGCGTGCCGCCGCCCTGCGTGGGCGTCGGCGCGGACGGCCGCCCGCGGTCGTCGACGGCGATGAAGCGCGGCAGCAGCGGCGGCACCTTGACGCGCGCGAAGTGCTCCTTGCCGGTCAGCGGGTTCGCGACGACGACGGCCAGGTTCAGCGACAGCCCCGAGATGTAGGGGAACGGATGCGCCGGGTCCACGGCCAGGGGTGTCAGCACCGGGAAGATCTGCTTGCGGAAGAACTTGTGCAGGCGCTCCTGCTCCCGCACCTCCAGCTCGTCCCAGTGCACGATCGTGATGCCCTCGGCGTCCAGCGCCGGCTGCACGTCGGAGCGGAACACCTCCGCGTGCCGGGCCATCAGCTGGTGCGACGCGTCGCCGATCGACTCCAGCACCTGGCGGGGGCTCATGCCCGACGCCGCGGTGACCGCGATACCGGTGGCGATCCGGCGCTTCAGGCCGGCCACCCGCACCATGAAGAACTCGTCCAGGTTGGACGCGAAGATCGCGAGGAACCGCGCGCGCTCCAGCAGCGGCAGCGTCGTGTCCTCCGCGAGCTCCAGCACCCGCTCGTTGAACGCGAGCCAGCTCAGCTCGCGTTCGGCGAACCGGTCGTCGGGCAGGGGCTCGACCTCGGCCGCCGCGGCCTCCTCGACCTCGGGCTCCTCCGCGATGTGCTCGGCGATGTGCGCGGCGAGCTGCGGGTCCATCGGGCGCGACGGCGCGACGGCGGTGGCCCGGGGCCGGCTGTCCGTCACCTCGGCGGCCGCGACGGCGTCGGACGAGGCGGGGGAGTTCCGGCCGCGGCCGTCGCGGGTCCGGGGCGGTCGAGGGCGCGACGCTGTCATGCCCCCATCCTGGCACCGCCGGGTGAACGGCGGGTGTCCAAGGGTGGCCGCGGGGTGCTACGCCTCGTCGGGCGCGGCGGGGCGCGCGTACTGGACGTCGGCTGCCGCGCGCTCGAAGCCCGCACCCGCGTACGTGGCCAGCGCGGCCGCGTTGTCGCCGTCCACGTACAGCACCGCGCGGTCGCAGCCGACCCGGGCCAGGTGGCGCAGCCCGACGGCGGTGAGCGCGCGGCCCAGGCCGCGGCCCTGCGCCTCGGGGGAGACACCGACGGCATAGATCTCCCCGGACCTGATCTCGCCGGTGCCGCCCTCGTCGTCGAGCGGGCCGGTCTCCACCTTGGTCCACAGGTACGCGAGCGGGGCGGCGTCGGGGGCGCCGGCGTCCTCGACGAGGAAGAAGCCCTCGGGGTCGAACCACGGCTCGCGCTGCCGGTCGCGCAGGTCGTCGACGGTGAGGCGGCCCTGCTCGGGATGGTCGGCGAAGGCACGGGCGTTCAGCCGCACCCAGGCCTCGTCGTCGTCCCCCGGCCGCACCGTGCGCAGCGTCAGCCCCGGCAGCTCGGGAAGGTCGCGGGCCGCGTCCTCGGGACCGAGCGCGCGCGCCAGCACGAGCAGCTCGCGGGCCACCTCGTAGCCGCGCGCCTGCGCGAACCCCCGGGCGGCGGGAAGGGCGCCGTGCGCCCACACCCGCAGGGGCTTGCCGCGCTGGCCCGGAGCACCCGAGAACATCGGCAGGCGCGCGTCGCGCTCCACCGTGCGCAGCAGCATGCTGCCCACGCCGGCCCGGCGGTGGTCCGGGTGCACGACGAGCTCCGCGCTCGCGTCGTCGCCGCCGCGGTCGACCTGGGCGTAGCCGACCGTCGTGCCGTCGCCGTCCTGCGCGACGACGTGGGTCAGCCAGTCGGCGTCCGTGCCCAGGCGCAGCAGGGGCTGCTCCGACAGCGGGGCGACGCCGTCGTGCTCGGCCGCCGCCGCGGCGAGCGCGCGCACGGCGTCCTGCGCGGCGGGGTCGAGAGGGCCGAAGGACAGGGCGGGCGTGAGAGGCACGCCCCCATTGTCACCGAGGACCGACCGAGCCGACCAGGCGGTTGTGCACCTTCTGACGCTTCAGAAGG
>NZ_JBHWYY010000092.1:0-16397 GCF_042728595.1 Isoptericola sp. NPDC060185
GTCCGGACCAGGACGCGCCACCGGCGCCCCGGCCCAGCCGGCGGCGCGCCCTGCGCACCGACCTGGTGGCGGCGGGGCTCCTGGTGCCCGCCCTGCTGATCTTCGGCCTGTTCGCGTGGTGGCCGATGATCCAGGGCCTGCTCCTGAGCTTCCAGAAGACGAACCTGGTCACGCCCGCGGTGTGGGTGGGCCTGGACAACTTCCGCGCGCTGCTGGCCGACCCGCTGCTCGCGACGGCCGTGCTCAACACCCTGCAGTTCGTGGGGCTCGGCCTGCTCATCGGCTTCCCGCTGCCGATCATCATGGCGGCGGTGATGTCGACGGTGCGCCGTTACGGCGGCGTGTACCGCGTGCTGGTCTACCTGCCCGTCGTCGTCCCGCCCGTGGTGTCCGTCCTGCTGTGGAAGTGGTTCTACGACCCGGGCCCCGGGCTGTTCAACTCGCTCCTCGCCCAGGTGGGGCTCGGCCCCTACCCGTGGCTGGAGTCGCCGGACACGGCGATGCTCTCCCTCGTCCTGGAGTCCACGTGGGCCGGCATGGGCGGCTCGGTGCTCATCTACCTGGCGGCCATCACCGGCGTCCCGCAGGAGCTGTACGAGGCGGCGGAGCTGGACGGCGCAGGACTGTGGCGCCGCATCGGGCACGTCATGCTGCCGCACCTGCGCCCCACGATCGGCCTGCTGCTCCTGTGGCAGCTCATCACCACGGTCCAGGTGTTCACCGAGCCGTACGTCTTCACCGGCGGCGGCCCGCGCAACTCCACCGTGACCGTGCTGCTGCTGATCTTCCGCAAGGGCTTCCAGCAGGGGCAGTACGGGCAGGCCGCGGCCCTCGCGTTCCTCCTGGCGCTCGCCCTCGCCGCCCTGTCGTTCGTCTACCTGCGCGCCACCCGGCGCTGGAGCCAGTCATGAGCACCTTCGTCTCGGTCGCCGCCCGGCGACGCCCGGGCGGCCGCGCCGCGCTGCTCGCCGTCACGGGGATCGCCCTCGTGCTGCTCGTGATCGCGGGCGTCGGCCCCCTCTACTGGGCGTTCAAGGGCGCGATCTCCTCCCCCACCGAGCTGGTCACCGACCCCCTCGCCCTGTGGCCGGCCGACCCCCGCTGGGAGAACTTCGCCCTGGTGTGGACCCGCCTCGACATCGGCCACTACCTGCTGAACTCGCTGTGGGTGGTGCTCGGCTCGTGGGCGGTGCAGCTGTTCGTCGCCGTGACGGCGGGCTACGCCCTGTCGGTGCTGCGGCCGCGCTTCGGGCCCGCGGTGTACGCCGCCATCCTCGCCACCATGTTCGTGCCGTACACGGTGTCGATGGTGTCCCTGTTCCTCACGATCATCGACGTGCCGCTGGTGCACCTGAACCTCGCCAACACCTACTGGGCGATCTGGCTGCCCGCCGGAGCCAACGCCTTCAACGTCCTCATCGCCAAGCGGTTCTTCGACGCGCTGCCGCACGAGCTCTTCGACGCCGCGAAGGTCGACGGCGCCAACGTGTGGCAGGTCATGACCCGCATCGTCATGCCGATGAGCCGCCCCATCCTCGCCGTGATCTCCCTGCTCGCGGTGATGCACGCCTGGAAGGACTTCATCTGGCCGCTGGTCGCGATCACCGACCCCGCGAAGCAGCCGATCGCGGTCGCGCTGTCGGTGCTCGCGAAGCAGGCGCCGCAGGACCAGCTCATCGCCGCCTGCTTCCTCGCCCTCCTCCCGCCCGTCCTGCTGTTCCTCGTCTTCCAGCGCTACATGGTCGACGGGCTCGGCTTCACCGGCGTCAAGGGCTGACCACCGGCCTCCCGCTCGTCCCCGCACGTTCCCCCGTCACCGTCGACGAAGGACCCCACCATGACCGCTCGCGAGCTCCCCGCCCCCGTGTCCCGCCGGACGTTCGTCGCCGGCGCCCTCGCCACCACCGGCGCCGCCACCCTGGCTACCGTCGCCGCGCCGCCCGGCATCGCGCGCGCGGCCGACCTGCCCTCCCTGGTCGCGCCCGGGATCCGCCTCGACGCGCTGGCCGACGGCACGATCGTCGTGCGCGACGACGCCGGCACCGAGCGCCTGCGCCTCACCCACTTCATGGTCAAGGACATGGTGGTGGGCCAGCAGCGCACGTACGGGGGCACGCCCACGGCGACGACGCTGCCCGACGGGCGGCCCGCCATCCAGGTGGAGTACCGGCTCGCCGCGGCGGCGGACGGCATCACGGTCCGCGGCGTCTTCGACGTCTCGCCGCACCGCGCCCACCTGCGGTGGGACGCGACCAGCCCGCGCGGGCTGAGCCTCAACTCCCAGGTGACCAGGGTGCCCGCCGGGTCGACCGGCGCGTACACGACCACCGCGCTGGTGCGCTGGCAGCGCGACGCGGGGGGCGGCGTCCCGTTCGAGACCAACGACGGCATCGTCTACACCGAGCCGCTGGCGGGCACGGCCGCGCACTTCCGGTTCGCCACCACCAACCCCGCCTGGTCCAGCGCCACCTGGCTGCACGTCGAGGGCATCCTCGGCGACGACGGCGTGCTGGTGCACGAGGGCGACCTCGTGCTCGGCGACCTGTCCCCCACCGCGGCGGGCACCGTCGCGACGGGGCGGCCCGTCGGCGTCGAGCTCGTCCACGACCGCCCCTTCGGGCTGTCGACCGACGCCTCCGCGCCGCTCGTGGTGCACGCGCACGTCGTGCAGGGCGCGCCGACGGCCGGCCCCGTGACCCTCGCCTGGGAGGCCCGCGACTTCGACGGCGCCGTCGTGGCGCAGGGTACGGACACGCGCGCGCTGGAGCCCGGCACCTCCTGGCAGCGGGCCGTCGAGGTCCCCGCCGTCGAGCACGGCATCGCCTTCGTCGAGGTGCGGGCCGCGAGCGCCGGCGGCGAGGACTTCGCCCGCACCACGCTCACGGTGCTGCCCAGGCACGACTACGCAGGCACCGGCCGCATCGGCATCGCGAACTACCCGTGGCTGCTGGAGCCGTCGAAGAAGGACGTGGCCGAGCTGCTCACGCTGCTGGGCGTCGCGTCCGTGCGGATCGCCTACGAGGGCGCGCCCGGCATCCCCCCGGCCGAGCTGGAGGCGATGGGCATCATGCCGAACATCCAGCACGGCGACGTCGTCTTCGGCGCCACGCCCGAGGAGGCGAAGCAGTGGGCCGCCGACCTCGTCGACGTGGTCGTGGGGGCGCGGGCCCGGTACTTCGAGGTCGACAACGAGCGCAACCAGCCGTGGATGTCCGGCCGCTACACGCTCGAGTACGTGCGCGACGGGCTGCGCCCCGCCGTCGAGCGGCTGCGCGAGGTGGGCGGCACGGCGAAGGTCATGAACTGCGGCCTCGGCGGCATGGACGTGAACTGGGTCGACGGGTTCCACGCCGAGGGCGGCTGGGACCTCATCGACGCGTTCGCGTTCCATCCCGGGCGGGGCAACTTCGTGCCCGACTACGCCCCCGCGCCCGACGAGTGGGTCACCGGCGACACCGGCTCGTACTGGAACTTCCTGGGTGCTCTGCGCGAGGCGCGGCGCCGGGTGGACCTGTACGGCGGCGACAAGGAGCTGTGGCTCACCGAGGCCTACGCCTGCACGCGGCCGAACCGCTGGTGGAACGACACCCTGCGGCAGGCCGCGGAGAACACGCTGCTGCAGCTCGCGCTCGCGATGTCGGAGGGGGTGGACGGCGTGAACTGGTACCAGCTCCACGACTCGATCATCCACCGCCCCCAGCAGGCGATGCCGGCGAACGCGGAGTACCACTTCGGCCTGATGAACCGCGACACCAGCGCCAAGCCGTCGCTGCTGGCGTTCGCCACCGCGACCCGCCTGCTCGAAGGCGCGACGTTCGTCCGCTGGCTCGACCTGTCCGCACAGGACCCGGACCTGCGCGGCCTGCTGTTCGACACCCCGGACGGCCCGATGTCGCTGCTGTGGTCGCGCGCCGACGGGTACCTGCTGAACGCCGACCACGGCGCCGACGCCTACCACCCGCACCCGGAGGCCTGGGAGGACGGCTGGCCCACCAAGACGGAGGTGTCCTTCCAGGGCGCCCGCGAGGTCGTGGAGATCGACTGCATCGGCCGGCGCCGGACCGTCGCGGGGAGCGGCGGTACCGTGACCGTCCGGCTCGACGGCGCGCCCCGCGTGTACCTCGGGCTGTCGGCCCGCCCCGAGAAGAACGTCGCCGCGTGCCGTCGCGTCGACGCCGACGAGAGCTGAACGGAGCGCGATGCGCGAGCAGGACCTGACCTACGACGTCGTCGTGGTGGGCGGCGGGCTGGCCGGCGTGTGCGCCGCGATCGCCGCCGCCCGCCTCGGCACCCGCGTGGCGCTGGTGACGAACCGGACCGTGCTGGGCGGCAACTCCTCCAGCGAGATCCGGGTCTGGGTGGTGGGCGCGACCGCCCACGGCCGCAACCACTTCGCCCGGGAGACCGGGATCATGGGCGAGCTGTTCGTCGAGAACCAGTACCGCAACCCCGAGGGCAACCCGTACCTGTGGGACGCGGTGGTGCTCGACGCGGTGCGCGCGGAGCCGTCGCTGGACCTGTTCCTCGACGCGGACGTGCGCGAGGTCGAGGCCGACGGGCCCGCGTCCGCGCGCCGCGTCGTGGCCGTGACGGCGTGGAGCCCGGGCAGCGAGACCCGCACCCGCTTCGCCGCGCCGGTGTTCCTGGACTGCACCGGCGACGGCTTCGTCGGGCACCTCGCCGGGGCGGCGTCGCGGCTGGGACGCGAGGCCCGCGCCGAGTTCGGCGAGCCCTGGGCGCCCGACGAGGCGGACGCGATCACGCTCGGCTCGTCGCTGCTGTTCTACTCCAAGGACGCCGGGCGGCCGGTGCGGTACGTCGCGCCGGACTTCGCGAAGGACATCACCACGACGTCGATCCCCTCACGCCGGGTGATCCGTGCCGAGGACTCGGGCTGCGCGTACTGGTGGATCGAGTTCGGCGGCGAGCTGGACGTGGTGCACGACAACGGCCGCATCCGCGACGAGCTGTGGTCGGTGGTGCACGGCATCTGGGACCACATCAAGAACTCGGGCGAGTACGACGCCGAGAACCTCACCCTCGAGTGGGTGGGCTCGGTGCCGGGGCGGCGCGAGTACCGCCGGTTCGTGGGCGAGCGCACGCTGACGCAGCTCGACGTCCTCGCGCAGCGGGAGTTCGACGACCGGATCGGGTTCGGCGGCTGGTCGATCGACCTGCACCCGCCCGGCGGCATGTACGCCACCGAGGAGGGCGCGCGGCAGCGGTACGCGGACGGCGTCTACCACCTGCCGTTCGGCATGCTGCACTCGCGCGCGCTGCCGAACCTGCTGTTCGCGGGTCGCGACGCCTCGGCGTCCCACGTCGCCTTCGGCACGACGCGCGTCATGGCGACCTGCGCCGTGATGGGCGAGGCCGCCGGCACCGCCGCCGCCCTGTGCGTGCGGCAGGGGGTGGCGCCGCACGAGCTCGACGTCCCCGCGCTGCAACGGACGCTGCTGCGCCAGGACGCCGCGATCGTCGGGCTGGGCAGCACCGACCCCGCCGACCTCGCCCTCGCCGCGACCGCGACGGCCTCCTCCGTGCTGCGGCAGATCGAGGTGACCGACGCCGTCGAGGCGTGGCCGCTGGAGGACGACGCCGGCCTAGTGCTGCCGGTCGACCCGGCCCTCGACGGGCTGGAGCTGCTGGTCGACGCGCGGGTCGCCACGCGGCTCGAGGTCGAGCTGTCCGACCCGGGCAAGGCGCAGAACTACGTGCCCGGCGACGTCGTCGCCACGGCCGTCGTCGACGTGCCCGCCGGGGAGAAGCAGTGGGTGCGGCTCCCCCTGGCGTGGGCGCCCGACGGCCCGCGCAACGCCTTCGTGCGGGTGGCCGCCAACCCCGACGCGGCGCTGTACCTCGCCGAGGGGCGCCGGCCGGGCGTGCTCTCCCTGGTGCGCCGGGCGCTGCGGCCGCAGGACGAGCGACCCCAGCCCGTCCGCGAGTGGAGCACCAACGACGTCGGCCGCCGCACCTACTGCGTGCGCGGCGTGCGCACCGACGCCTTCACGCCCGACAAGGCCGTGGACGGCTGGCTGCGCCCGTTCGCCGGGCCGCGCACCTGGGTCTCCGCGCCCGCCGGCGCGGACGAGCCGGCGTGGCTGGAGCTGCGCTGGCCCGCGCCGGTGACCATCGGGACGGTGGACGTGGTGGGCGACGACGACGTCGAGGAGGACCTCATCAACCTGCACCGGCACACCAGCCCGCACCGCGTGCCGCCCGTGCTGCTGCGCGACCACGAGGTCCAGGCGCTCGTCGACGGCGCGTGGCGCACCATCGCGTCCGGGCGCGACAACCGGCGCCGGCGGATGGTGCACCGGCTGGAGGCGCCGGTGACCACCGACCGGCTCCGCGTGGTCGTCACGACCACGCACGGGGCGCCCTCCGCGCACGTCGTCGCGGTGCGCGCCTACGCTCCCGGCGTCGAGGTCGCGTCGCGCGGGGGTGCCGCGTGAGCGCCGCGGGCCGGGTGCTGGTCACCGGCGCGGGCGGGCGGATCGGCACCGCCGTCGTCGCCGAGCTGGTCGCCCGCGGCACCGCGGTGACGGCGCTCGTGCTGGACGCCGCGGACGCCCCCGCCGGGGCCGACCGCGTGGTGGCGGGCGACGCCGCGGACGCCGACGTCGTCGCCCGCGCCCTGGAGGGGGCGGACGGCGTCGTGCACCTCGCCGCGATCCCGTCGCCCCTGCACGACCCGCCCGAGGTGGTCTTCGGGAGCAACACGCTCGCCACGTTCACGGTGCTGGAGCAGGCGGGCCGGGCCGGCGTGCGCCGCGCCGTCGTGGCGGGCTCCCAGGCCCGGAGCGGGCTGCCGTTCGCGCCGCGTCCCGGCCATCCGGCGTACGTGCCCGCCGACCTCGCCTCCCCGTCGCAGGCGGCCGACCCGTACGCGCTGTCCAAGCTGGTCGACGAGCAGACGGCCGGGGCCGCCGCGCGGCGGCACGGCATGACGGTCGTCGTGCTGCGGTACCCGCTCGTGGGCGACGCGGACCGGCTCGCCGCGTTCGCCGCGGCGCGGGCCTCGGACCCGGCGCTCGGCGCCTCCGACCTGTGGGCCTACCTGGACGTCCGCGACGCCGCGACGGCCGCGGCGCTCGCGCTCGACGTCGAGGAGCCCGGCGCCCACGTCGTCGACGTCGCGGCGCCCGAGACGCTCGTCCCGTTCGCCACCCGCGACCTCCTGGCCCGCTACCACCCCGGCACCGAGGTCCGCGCCGACCTGCCCGGCCGCACCGTGCCGGTCGACCTGGCGCCCGCCGAGCGCCTGCTCGGGTTCCGCGCGCGCCACCTGCTCGACCCGGGGCCGGGACGGCCGCTCCCCTGATCTCCTCCTCCTGACCGGCTCCCCGACCCGTTCCTCTCCTCGACACACCCGCGCCACCTCCGTCTTCACAGGATGGTCACAGCCGCACGGCAGGGGCGCACCAGGCGCGCACCCTAGGTTCCGGGGCGTCCCGTGGCAGCGCCGCCACCCCTCCCGCGGTCACCGCACTCTCGTCACCGCACTCCTGTCGAGGAGCCCCCGATGTTTCTCACCTACCTGCGCCGCGAGCTGCGGCACCGGCGCAAGCAGACCGTGGTCGTCGCGATCGGCCTCGCCGTCGCGATAGCGCTCGTCATGGTCGTGTCCTCCGTCTCGTCCGGCGTGCGCGACGCCCAGGCCTCCGTGCTGGAGTCCGTGTACGGCGTCGGCACCGACGTCACCGTGACCCAGGCCGGCGAGCGCGGCTCCGGCGGCCCCGGCCGGTTCCAGTTCGGCTCGGGCGACGGCAGCGCCGACGACGACGGCACCCGCACCGTCGACCAGGACCGGCTGAGCGTCACCCCGGGTTCGGCGGCGTTCGACGACGACGCGCTGGGCACCGTCACCGGCGTCGAGCACGTCACGGGGGCGGCGGCCACGCTCACGCTGCAGAACACGTCGTTCTCCGGCGAGATGCCGGACTTCGACGCGATGCGCCAGCAGTCCGACCAGCAGGGCGGTCCGGGCGGCGCAGGTGGCGGCACGGACCAGCAGGCCCCGCCCAGCGGCGGTCCCGACGGCGCGGGCGGCAGCGCGTTCCAGGTCGACAGCATGACGGTGACCGGCGTCGACCCGACCGCCGACGCCGTGGGCCCGCTGACCACCGTCCAGGTCGCCGACGGCCGCGGGCTGGAGGCCGACGACGCCGGCACCGGCGACGCGGACCCGGCGAAGGTCGCCGTCCTCGACGCCGCGTACGCCGACCAGCAGGAGCTCGCCGTCGGCGACACCGTCTCCGTGGGCGGCACGGACCTGAAGGTCGTGGGCACCGTGACGTCCACGACGGGCGAGGGCGTCGCCACCGCGTCGGACGTGTACGTCCCGCTGACCCTCGCGCAGCAGCTCGCCGACCTGGACGGCCAGGTCACGGACCTGTACGTGTCCGTGGACTCCGCCGACCACGTCGACGCTGTCGCGGACGCCGTCTCCGCCGCCCTGCCCGACGCGTCCGTGAGCACGCAGTCCGACCTGGCCGGCGACGTCACCGGCTCGCTGTCCACCGCGTCGTCGCTGGTCTCGACCCTCGGCACCTGGCTCAGCGCCGTCGTGCTGGTCGCCGCGTTCGGCCTCGCGATCCTCTTCACCGTGTCCGGCGTGAACCGTCGCACCCGCGAGCTCGGCACGCTCAAGGCGATCGGCTGGTCGCGCGGGCGCGTCGTGGGGCAGGTGGCCGGCGAGTCCGTGGTGCAGGGCCTCCTCGGCGGCGTCGCGGGCGTGGTGCTCGGCGGGATCGCGGTGGTCGCGATCAACCTCGCCGGGATCACCCTGTCCGGCTCGTCGGGCGGCGGCGCGTTCAGCTTCGGCGGCCCCGGCGGGGGCGGCGGCATGCCCGGGGGCGGCCAGGTGCCGGGCGGCGGCGCCACCGGCGGCCCCGGTGGCGGGGGCGGTGGCCCGTTCGGCGGGATGGCCGACGCCGCGGGCAGCGCGGTCGACGTCGTCCTGCACGCGCCCGTGTCCGTGTGGGTGGTGGTCGCCGCCGTCGGGCTCGCCGTGCTGGGCGGCCTGCTCGCGGGCGTTGTCGGCGGCTCCCGCGCGGCCCGCCTGCGTCCCGCCGAGGCCCTCCGCTCCCTCGCCTGACCACCGCCCCCGACGCAACCGACCCGTCCAGGAAGGACCGGCATGTACAAGCTCGAGAAGCTCACCAAGACCTACCGCGGCAAGCGCACCGTGCACGCGCTCACCGACGTCACCCTCGAGATCGGCGACGGCGAGCTCGTCGCCGTCCAGGGCCCCACGGGCGGCGGCAAGTCCACGCTGCTGCAGATGCTCGGCGGCCTCGACCGCCCGACGTCGGGCAGCGTGCGGCTGGCCGGCGAGGACCTCGCGGCCCTCGACGACCGCGGCCTCACGCGCGCCCGCGCGCAGCGGCTCGGCTTCGTGTTCCAGCACTTCAACCTCATCCCGACGCTCACCGCGGCGGAGAACGTCGAGACGGCGCTGGTGCCGGCCAGGGTCGGGAGGGCGGAGCGGTCCCGGCGCGCGCTGGCCGCGCTCGACCAGGTCGGCCTCGCCGACCGCGCCGACCACCTGCCCGGCGAGCTGTCCGGCGGGCAGCAGCAGCGCGTCGCCATCGCACGGGCGCTGGTCAAGGACCCCACGGTGCTCCTCGCCGACGAGCCCACCGGCAACCTCGACGAGGCCACCCGCGACGAGATCGTCGAGCTGCTCGAGGGCCTGTGGAAGGAGCAGGGGCTGACCGTCGTCATGGTCACCCACGACTCGGTCGTCGCCCGCCGCGCCCAGCGGCGGCTGCGCATCGCGGGCGGCAAGGTCACCGAGGCGGCCTGACCGGGACGCCGGGGCGGGGGCCGGTCAGGCCGTCGTGACGAGCCGCTCGAGGGTCGCTCGGGCGGGCGGGCCCCACGTGGGCTTGCCTCCCGAGCGGCCCTCGTCGCCCGCATGACCGACGAGCAGGCCGCCCAGCGCGGTGGCCGCCGCCCACCCGCGGGCGCGACGGCGGGTGGCGTCGTCCGCGCACCGGTCGCCGGGGCCGCGGTACGCGGCGTGGAAGGCGCCCTCGGTGCCGGCGGGCAGCAGCCGCCACGCGGCGGAGAGGTCGTAGGCCGGGTCGCCCGCGCACAGGTCGCCGAAGTCGACGACGCCGCACAGGGCGCCGCCCGCGGTGAGGACGTTGGCCGGGTGCAGGTCGGCGTGCAGCCACACCGCCGGTCCGTCCCAGGCCGGCGCGGCGACGGCGTCCCGCCAGACGGCGCGGACGGCCTCGGGGTCGGCGACCAGCCCGAACCCGGCCGCCTCCGCGAGGCCCTGCTCGAACCCGTCCGTGTGCTCCGCCAGCGGGCCGCCGCGGCCGCGGCCGGCGGGCGCGCCGTCGGGGCCGGGGCGGTGCAGCGCGGACAGGAACGCGGCCAGGTCCTCCGCCGCCCCGGGGGCGGTGACGGGCGCGCGGTCGGCGGGCTCGCCCGGCACCCACGTCGTGACGATCCACGGCCGCGCGAACAGGGCGCCCGGCTCGCCGAGCCGCTGCGGCACCGGCACCGGCAGCGGCAGGAGCGGCGCGAGCCCGGGCAGCCAGGTGTGCTCCTTGCGCAGCAAGGCGTCGGCGCTCTCGGTCGCCCACGGCAGCCGGACGGCGAGGTCGTCCCCGAGCCGCCACAGCTGGTTGTCCCAGCCGCGGGCGCCGAGGCGCAGCGGCAGGTCGGCGAGGTCCGGGTGCTGCTCGCGCAGCAGGTCGCGGACGAGGTCGGCGGTGATCTCGACGTCGGTGGTGGTCACGACGCGCCACGCTAGCGGCGCACGGCGCCCGCCGGGCCGGCCGCGCCCGCACGTTCACGGCACCGGCACGACGTCGGCACGCGCCGCCCGACCCCTTCGATGCTCGAAGGTCAGGCGGTGGGTGTCGCCCCGTCGACGACGGTGGGCGGGCCGGCGCCGTCGTCCGCGCCCTCGTCGTCGGGCCGGGGCGGCCGCGCGACCAGCTCCAGCAGGGCGATGAGGACACCGGCCACCAGCGCGGTGCCGATGATGAGGCCCGGGGTGGGGCTGCCCGCGAGCAGCAGCACCAGCGCGGCCACCAGGATGATCGCCACGCGGACGGGGGTGCGGTAGCGGCCCAGCCAGTCGCCCACCGGGCCGGCGGTCACGCCACGGCCCTCGCCGTAGTCGCGCACCCACGCGAGACCCCGCCCGGCGCCCGCGCGCAGCGACCTCGCGGACGCGCTGCTCCCGCCCAGGTAGGCGACGATCGCGACGACGAGGCCGAGCACGCCGACCGTGCGCAGCGTGACCCGCAGGAACGACACGACCTGGTCGAAGAGCACCTCGGCGGCGTCGAGACGCAGCACCACGTCCTTGAGCGCGTCGAGGTAGATCCCCCGCGCGATCGCAAGCCCGACGGCGAGCACCACCATCCCGGCCACCAGCGCCAGCCCGGCGACCACCAGCGTGCGCGACTTGTGCCGCGCCACGAGCACGCCCGCGGCGAGCAGCCCGAGCGAGACCCACGGCAGCCACGTGCCCAGCGCCACGAGCTGCGCGTACCTGTTCTGCACCTGCACCAGCTGCGAGGTCTGCATGAGGGTGAACGTCGCGTTCACCTCGGGGATCCTGGCCGCGATGCCGAGCCCCCGGTCCACCAGGCGCTGCTTGACCAGGTCGATCATCCCGGAGAGCTGAATGGTGAGCTGCCCGTCCTGCCCGATCTGCAGCAGCTCGCCGCCCTCGCCCTTCATCGTCGCGACGAGCTGTTCGTGCGCCACCCGGTTCGCCTGCACCCACGCGTCCTCGAACGCGCTGCTCGTCACCACGTTGTTCGCGGCCTTCCGCACGAACGACTCGACGCCGCTGGTCAGCGGGCCCTCGAGCTGCGTCAGCGCCTCGGTGGCACGCGGCCCGACCCCCTGCTGCTCCAGCCCGTCGACGACGGTCCCCACGATGGCGTTCACGTCGATCTGGTCCATCACGACCGTCGTGAGCCGGCCCGCGACGGCGGACTGGATCGTGGGGTCGGACGCCAGCGGCCCGACCGTCGCGACGTACCGGTCCGTGTCGGTGAGGGTGCGCTCCGCCCACGCGGCCACCACGGCGACGGGGGCGAGCAGCGCGCCGAGGACGACGAGCACGACGGCGGCCGCGGCGCGGCCCCGGTGGCGCGGCTCCCGCGGGGCGGGCGGCGGCGCCGCGACGACGAGCGGTGTGGCGCCCGCCGCCAGGCGTGCGCGCAGCTCGGCGTTCTCCTGCTCCAGCGCGGCGAGGCGCGCCGCCGTGTCGTCGGGCAGCCCCGCGCCATCGACCCCGCCGCCGTTCGTGCCGCTCATCGCGCCCTCCGTCGTCGCCCGCCACGGGCCACGCACACGACGGCGCGGCCGGGCCCCTCGCGGGGCCGTCATCCGGCCATGCTAGGGACGCGCGAGCGTTCCCACCTGCTGAAACGAGGTGAACCGCGGGCGAGCTCCCGGGCGGCTCAGCGCGACGCCGTGCCGACGCTCGCGGCGGCGGACACCTCGCCGAGGATCACCGCATCGATGAGCTGCCGCGCCCAGGCGAGCACCTCGGCTCCGCGCAGGGGCCTGCCGCCGATGCGCGCCGTCGTCGGGAAGGGCACGAGGACCGCCCGGATGGCCGGCTTGAGGATGGTGCCCGGGTACAGGCGCTTGAGGCGCAGCTGCGCGGACTCCGCGAGCTCCACCGGCGCGAACCGGATGAACTTGCCCTGCGCGGTGACGTCCGTGAGCCCGGCGCGGCGCGCGTGGTTGCGGAAGTCGGCGACGTCGAACAGGGCGGAGGCGACGTCGGGGAGCTTCCCGTACCGGTCCACCAGCTCGGCGCGGATCTCCGCGAGCGCCGGGGCGTCCTGCGCGGCGGCGATCTTCTTGTACGCCTCGAGGCGCAGCCGCTCGGTGGCGATGTACGACTCGGGCAGGTGCGCGTCCACGGGCAGCTCGATGGTGACCTCGGGCTGCTCCTCCTCGCCGTCGCCGCGGAAGGCCGCCACGGCCTCGCCCACCATGCGCACGTACAGGTCGAAGCCGACGCCCGCGATGTGGCCCGACTGCTCGCCGCCCAGCAGGTTGCCGGCGCCGCGGATCTCCAGGTCCTTCATGGCGATCTGCATGCCGGCGCCGAGGTCGGTGTGTGCCGCCATGGTCGACAGCCGGTCGTGCGCCGTGTCCGTCAGCGGCCGCTCCGGCGGGTACAGGAAGTACGCGTACGCGCGCTCGCGGCCACGGCCCACGCGCCCGCGCAGCTGGTGCAGCTGCGACAGGCCGAGCACGTCGGCGCGCTCCAGGATCAGGGTGTTGGCGTTGGAGATGTCCAGGCCGGTCTCGATGATCGTGGTGCAGACCAGCACGTCCAGCTCCTTCTCCCAGAAGGCGCGGATCACCTGGTCCAGCTGGTGCTCGCTCATCTTGCCGTGCGCCACGCCGATCCGGGCCTCGGGCACGAGCTCCGCGAGGCGCGACGCCGTCTTCTGGATGGTCTCCACCTTGTTGTGCACGTAGAAGACCTGGCCCTCGCGCAGCAGCTCGCGCCGGGTCGCCGCGGCGATCTGCTTCTCCTCGTAGGCGCCTACGTAGGTGAGCACGGGGTGGCGCTCCTCCGGCGGGGTGGCGAGGGTCGACATCTCGCGGATGCCGGTCACCGCCATCTCGAGCGTGCGCGGGATGGGCGTCGCGGACATGGCGAGCACGTCCACGTTGGTGCGCAGCTGCTTGAGCGTCTCCTTGTGCTCGACGCCGAACCGCTGCTCCTCGTCGACGATCACGAGGCCGAGGTCCTTGAACCGCACCGAGCCGGTGAGCAGGCGGTGGGTGCCGATGACGATGTCGACGGTGCCCTTGCCGAGCCCCTCGACCGTCTCCGCCGACTCCTTGTCCGACTGGAAGCGGGACAGCGCGCGCACTGTGACGGGGAACCCGGCGTACCGCTCGGAGAACGTGTCGAAGTGCTGCTGCACCAGCAGCGTCGTGGGCACGAGGACGGCCACCTGCTTGCCGTCCTGCACCGCCTTGAACGCGGCCCGAATGGCGATCTCCGTCTTGCCGTAGCCGACGTCGCCGCAGATCAGGCGGTCCATCGGCACCGCCTTCTCCATGTCGGCCTTGACCTCGTCGATCGTCACGAGCTGGTCGGGCGTCTCGACGTAGGCGAAGGCGTCCTCGAGCTCGCGCTGCCACGGGGTGTCCGGGCCGAACGCGTGGCCCTGCGTCGCCATGCGCGCCGAGTACAGGCGGATGAGCTCGCCCGCGATCTCGCGCACGTGCTTGCGGGCGCGCGCCTTGGTGTTCTTCCAGTCCGCGCCGCCCATCTTGGACAGCGACGGCGACTCCCCGCCGGTGTACTTGGTGACCTGGTCGAGCTGGTCCATCGGCACGAACAGCCGGTCGCCCGGCTGGCCCCGCTTGGACGACGCGTACTCGATCACCAGGTACTCGCGCGTCGCCGCGTTCGCCCCCGCGCCGAGCGTGCGTTGCACCATCTCGACGAACCGGCCCACGCCGTGCTGCTCGTGCACCACGAAGTCGCCGCCGCGCAGCTGCAGCGGGTCGACGACGTTGCGCCGCCGGCTCGGCATCTTGCGCATGTCGCGCGTCGTGGAGCCCTGGCGGCCGGTGAGGTCGGACTCGCTGAAGACGGCCAGCTGCAGGTCGGTGGCCACGAAGCCCTTGCCGACCAGCGCGGGCGCGACCAGCACGACCCCGCCCTCCGGCTCCTCCCCCAGCGCCGTGACGAGCCGGGCCGCCGTGTCCTGCGCGGCCAGCTGCTCGACCATGCGCTTGGCGGGGCCGTGGCCCTCGGTGGTGAGCAGCAGCCGCCAGCCCGCGCGCTGCAGCGTCTGCACGTCGTCGAGCGCGCGCTGCAGGTCGCCGCGGTAGGACTCGACGTCGCGCGCGGCCACGGTGAACGTCGTGACGCCGTCCACCTCGGACGTCGGCGCGACGGCGGCCTCGTCGTCGCCCTCCGTGGGCGCGTCGAGCGCGAACGACGACAGCGTCCACCAGCCCAGGCCGCGGCGGGCCGCGACGTCGCGAACCTCGGTGAACGTCTCGAACGACGCCGCCGACAGGTCGATCGGCGCGGCCCCGCCTGCGACGGCGCCCGTCCACGCGGCGGCGAGGAACTCCTCGGTGGTGGCGACCAGGTCGTGCGCGCGCCGGCGGACGCGCTCGGGCTCGTCGATGACGAGCAGCGCGTCGTCGGGCACCAGCTCGAGCACGGGCACCATGCGGTCCACGAGCACCGGCGCGAGGGACTCCATGCCCTCGACGGCGACGCCGGCCGCGAGCTTGTCGAGCATCTCGATCGCACCGGGCAGCCGCTCGACCAGGCCCGCCGCCCGCTGCCGCACGGAGTCGGTCAGCAGGATCTCGCGGCACGGCGGCGCCCACAGGCCCTGCTCCGCGATCTCGAGCGAGCGCTGGTCGGCGACGGCGAACCAGCGGATCTCCGTGACCTCGTCGCCCCAGAACTCGATGCGCAGCGGGTGGTCCTCGGTGGGCGGGAAGACGTCGAGGATGCCGCCGCGGACGGCGAACTCGCCGCGCCGCTCCACCATGTCCACACGCGAGTAGGCCGCGCCGACCAGGCGGTCGGCCACGTCCGTGAGGTCGGCGGTGTCGCCGTGGTGCAGCTCCACGGGCTCCAGCTCCCCGAGGCCCTCGACCACCGGCTGCAGCAGCGCCCGCGCCGGCATGACGAGCAGGCGGATCGGCCCGGTCTGGCCGGGCTCGGGCGACGGGTGCGCCAGGCGGCGGAACACCGCGAGCCGCTTGGCGACCGTGTCCGCCCGAGGCGAGAGCCGCTCGTGCGGCAGGGTCTCCCACGCGGGCAGGACGGCGACCTCGTCGGCCCGCTCGTCCGGCAGGTACGCCCGCACCGACGCGGCGAGCTCGTCGGCCTCGCGGCCCGTCGCGGTGACGACCACCAGCGGGCGCCGCTCGGCCGCCGCGGCCAGCAGCGGCGCGCGCACCCCCACCGGCCCCACGACGTCGGCGAAGCCCCGCGCCCGCACGTGCTCGAGCGCGGCCGCGGCGCCGGGGTCGGCCAGGAGGGCGGGGACGATGCCGGTGAGGTTCATGCGAGGTCCTTCGGATCTGCGACGCGGGGCTCTGCGGGGTCGGAGCGCTGTGAGTGGGAGCGCTGCTTGCGGTGGGGGCTCGGTGCGGGCACGACGACAGGCCCAGCTCTCCCCGGGACGCACGTGGTCCCGCGGGTCCGACGCGGGTGTCGGGCGTCTCCGCCGTCGTGCCGGGCGCGTCGTGGGGCCGTGGAACCGTGCGACCGGCGGGGTGCCGGGCGTGCCGAACCAGACTACGCCGCGCCACCGACGCCCCCGCTCCGCAGCCCGCCAGCGACCCCACCCTCCACCGCCCGCCCGGTCGTCATCGTGGACCAGTTCGAGGAACTCTTCACGCTC
>NZ_JBHWYY010000093.1:0-15935 GCF_042728595.1 Isoptericola sp. NPDC060185
CGTTTGGCCCTGTTTCGGTCGCGAAACAGGGCCAAACGCCCGCTCACAACACTCAGGCGAAGCGGTGGCGGTAGGCGTCCAGCAGGGTGGGGCCGTCGGTGCCGAGGCGCCACACGCTCCAGCCGTCGGCGGTGGGCGAGCCCGACGCCGCCGACGCCGCATGATCGGGGTGCCGGTAGCGCGACCCGTCGGCGAGCTCGATCGCCCCGTCCTGGTGCAGCACGGCCTCGAAGTACTGCCGGCGGCGCGGACGGGACCAGACGATCGTCGTCGGGTGCACCAGCGTGCGGGCCAGCGCGACCAGGTCCTCGTCCACCTCGTCGTCGCCCGGCACGGGCTCCCACGGCCGGGGTGCCGGCTCCGGGGACTCCCACGGCTGGCGGACGGGCTCCTGCGGCTCCCACGCCTGACGGGCCGGCTCCGGCGCCGCCCACGGCCGGTGGGCGGGCTCCGGCGGCACCGGCGAGGTCAGCGGGTCGTAGCCCGGGTCCCGGGGCGCGGGCGTCCAGCCGTCGTCGAGCGAGTCCAGCGGCGGGGCGCTCAGCCGCGGCGGGTCCAGCGGCGGCACCTGCAGACGGGGAAGGTCGTCCTCGACGCCGGACCACCGAGGCTCGGGCACCGGCAGGTCGAAGGCCGGCGCGGCGACCTCGGCGAAGGCCTGGCCCAGCCCGGCGCGCCCGGGTGCCGGCTCGTCGACCTCGGGGTGCGACGTGAAGCGGTCGGACCGCGACCGGCGGCGCGGCGGCTCCGGGACCTCGGCCGCGGCGGAGCGGCGGCTCGCCAGCGGGCGCGGCAGGTGCTCCAGCGTCGTGTCCAGGTCGTCCGGCTCCGCGTGCGGAGCGGGGGCGGGCGCGGGCGCCGGGTCCGGGGCCGGCGGCGGGCCCGCCGGCACGGGGAGCGGGCCGCTCGGCAGGCCCGCGTCGGCGCCGGACTCCGCGGTCCGGGGCCGCGCGGCGCGGCGGCGCGTGCGGGTAGGCGGGGCGGCGTCCACGTGGTCCCGCGCCGGCTGCGTCGCGGCGGGCATCTTCCCGCCGAGGGCGAGGCCGACCGCGACCCCCTCCGCGAAGGTCTCGGGGTCGACGCCGACGGGCGCGTCGGCCGCGCGCGCGTCGGCCGGTCGCGGCGCGGACGAGACGGCGTCGGTCGCGGGGACACCGAGCCCGGGCCGGGCGCTCTCCGGCGCGGACAGGCTCGGGGCCGACGGCGCGGACGCCGGGTGGATGACGAGCGGCGACACGTCGACGAAGCGGCGGCCGTCCGCGCTGTGCACGACGCCCATCTTCAGCACCTCGACCGGCATCGTCGGCTGGCGCAGGAAGTCGACGGCGTTGAGGATCTCCTCGCTCGCCTCCTGGCAGATGACGATGAGCCGCGCGCTGCTCCGGCCGGGCTGCGAGCGCGTGATCGGGACGCTGTCGTAGAACGCCGACACGTCGCGGTGGAACGCCGCCGGGCCGCCGTGGTACCGCTCGGCGAGCGCGCCGCGGGTCAGCCGGCCGGCGGCGCCGGCGTGGTCGAGGGCCCGCGTGAGGGCGGCGCGGTCCAGGTCGGCGACGAGCTCCACGACGACCGGCGACCCGGTCGCGTCGAGCGCGAGGAGGTGGGGCTCGTCCGGCCCGGCGCCGGGACTGACGGGGAAGATCTGCTCACCCAGCAGCCCGTCGATGTGACTGTCCACCACCCGGTGAGCGGTGGTGCCGACGCCCTGCGCGGTTGCTGCGGGCGACCGGTCGGGCTGGACGAGGAGGGGCCGTTGGGCGTCGACCTCGAACAGGGGCATGCAGACCACTCCTGGCTCAGATCACGGCCCGGGCGGCCGGATCCCGGCCAAGCCTACGGCCCCCGCGACGTGTCCTGTACCACAGCAGCCTCCCAGACGCGCGGCGGCGCGCGTGGACGCCCTCCGACGAGGTCGGACGGACGGTCGTCAGGCGCCGGGGCTACGCGTGCCCGGCGCCGCCGTCGTCGGCGAGCCGCTCCTCGACGCGCGCGATCTTCGCGTCCAGCTGACCGGTGTACCCGGGGCGGATGTCCGCCTTGATCACCAGCGACACGCGGTGCCCGCCCGCGCCCACGGCCTCCGTGGCGCGCTGGATCACCGGCATCACCTCGTCCCAGTCCCCCTCGATCTCGGTGAACATCGCGGTGGTGCGGGTGGGGAGCCCCGACTCGCGGACGATGCGGACGGCGGCGGCGACGGAGTCCGCGACGGACTCGCCCGCGCCGAGCGGGGCGACGGAGAAAGCGAAGACGGCCATACGCCCATTCTGCGTGCCGAACAGGCAGTTGACACCGCTATGGGGCCGCTCGGGCCCCGATACCGGTGCCAGCTGCCTGTTCGGCGCCACCGGCTGTTCGGCGGCACCGGTCCACGCACCCGGGCGGGGCCGGGGGGACCGTAGGCTCGTCGGGTGAGCACACGCGTCACCCTTCTCGCCGGCGGCGTCGGCGGCGCCCGCCTGGCGCACGGCCTCGCCCTCGCCCTGCCCGACGGCGGCGCCCCGACCGCGGACGGCGGCCTCACCGTCGTCGTGAACGTCGGCGACGACACGGAGCGGCACGGCCTGCTGGTCTCCCCCGACGTCGACACCGTCATGTACACCCTCGCCGGGCTGAACGACGAGGCCCGCGGCTGGGGGCTGACCGACGAGACGTACACGACCCTCGACCAGCTCGCGCGCCTCGGCGAGGACACCTGGTTCACGCTCGGCGACCGCGACCTGGCGACCCACGTCGTGCGGACGGCCGCGCTGCGCGACGGGCAACCGCTCGGCGCCGTGACGGCCCGGCTCGCCTCGTCCCTGGGGGTGCGGGCGCGGCTGCTGCCCGTCACCGACGACCGGCTGCGCACGCTGGTCGAGACGCCGTCGGGGCGGGTGGCGTTCCAGGAGTACTTCGTGCGGCGGCAGCACGCCGACGCCGTCCTGGGGATCGAGCTCGACGGCGTGGACGCCGCCCGGCCCGCGCCCGGGGTGCTCGACGCCGTCACGGACGCCGACCTGCTCGTCGTCGCGCCGTCCAACCCGTTCCTGTCCGTGGAGCCGGTGCTGGCCGTGGCCGGGGTGCGCGACGCCGTCCTGGCCTCGCCCGCGCGGCGCGTGGCCGTGAGCCCCATCGTGGGCGGGCAGGCGATCAAGGGCCCGGCCGCGCAGATCCTGGAGACGCTCGGGCACGAGGTGTCCGCGCTGGGCGTGGCCCGGCTCTACGCGGGCCTCGTGGACGTGATGGTCATCGACGACGCCGACGCGAACCTCGCCGGCCCGATCCGCGACCTGGGGGTGGAGGTGCTCGTCACCGACACGATCATGGGCGGGCCCGCCGGTCGCGAGCGCCTGGCCCGCGAGCTCCTCGCCCTCGGATGACGGGCGGCACCGTCGCCGTCGTGCCGCTGCGCGACGGCGTCTCCGGCAAGTCGCGGCTGGCCGCCGCGCTCGACCCCGCGGCCAGGCGGCGGCTCGTGGCGGCGCTGGCCCGGCACGTCGTCGCCGTCCTGCGGGCGTCGGACGGCGTCGACCGGGTGCTCGTGGTCACTGCGGACGTCCCGTTCGCCGTCGAGACGCTCGGACCCCACGCTCGTGTCGGCAGTTCCGGCTCGGCGCGGCAGCTCGGGCTGCCGACGCGGACCGGAACTGCCGCGCCGGGCGGGCCACCGGTCGAGATCGTGGCCCAGCCTCCCGAGCGGCCCGGGCTGAACGCGGCGCTCGACGTCGGCCGGGAGCTCGCCGTCGAGCGCGGCGCCGCGCGCCTCGTGGTCGCGCACGCCGACCTGCCGCTGCTGGGGACGGACGACGTCGCCGCCCTCCTCGCCGCGGGCGCGGCCTCCGACGACGCGCACCCCGACGACGCGGACGGCCCGGCGACCGCCGTCGTCGCGACCGACCGGCACCTCGCCGGCACCAACCTGCTCGCGCTGCCGGCCGCCGCGCCGTTCGCCTTCCGCTTCGGGGAGGGGTCGCGGGCGGCGCACGTCGCCGAGGCGGAGCGCGCCGGACTGCGGGCGGTGGTGCTGCGGCGCCCGGGCACCGCCGTCGACCTCGACACCGTGGACGACTGGGGCGAGCTGCCCCGCGCCGTCCGCGACCGCCTGCGCCGGGGGCTCGACCTCCCGCTGCCCTGACGTGTCGGCCGGGCGCCGCTCAGTTCACCGCGGCGCCGCGGTCATCACCCCATGAGCATCGAGCTGATCGAGCAGTCCACCCTGCCGGACGCCGACTTCGAGGGGTACCTCCACGGCTCCACCGTGTCCCTGATGTTCGAGCGGATCGACCGCGACGGCGCCGGCCCGCGCCTGCACCGGCACCCCTACACGGAGACGTTCGTCGTGCGGTCGGGGCGGGCGCTGTTCCGGGTGGGCGACGACGAGGTGGTCGCGGTGGGCGGCCAGATCCTCGTGGCGCCGGCGGGCACGCCGCACAAGTTCACGGTGATCGGGCCGGAGGTGTACGAGGCGATCCACGTGCACGCCAACGACCGGTTCGTCACCGAGTGGCTCGAGTGACGACCGGCCGCGGCGGGGACTGACGCGAGCACGCGTCACACGGCGTCGAGGCGCGCGCGCAGCTCCGGGTCGAGGTCGAGCTCGACGGCGCCGAGGATCTCCTCGAGCTGGGCGAGGCTGCTCGCGCCCGCGATGGGCACGACGGGCACGTCGCCGCCCATCAGCCAGGCGAGCACCACCTGGTTCGGGGTGGCGCCGATCTCGGCCGCCACCTCACGCAGCACGCGCAGCCGCTCGTGGGTGGTGGGGTGGTCGAAGCCGTCCCACAGCGGCTTGTCGTCGCGGACCAGCGCGCCCTGCATGAGCGGCGAGTAGGCGACGACGGCGAGCGGGCTGCCCGCGTCGGACGAGGCTCGCGCGTAGTCGAGCAGCTCGTACGACGCCCAGTTGTGGCGGCCGACGTCGGGCCGCGGGTAGGGGTAGGTGAGCTGCTGCTGCACCAGCCCGTAGGGCGCGACGCCCTGGCGGCGGGCCTCCTCGCGGGCCTCGACGACGCGGTGCAGCGCGACGTTGGAGATGCCGGCGATGCCGATGATCCCCTCCGCCTGGAGCTTGCCGAATGCGCCGACGGTCTCGGCGAGCGGGGTGTCGTAGTCGTCCACGTGCCCGTAGTAGGCATCGATGTGGTCCACGCCCAGGTGGCGCAGGCTCTCGCGCGCCTCCCAGGCGATCGTCTCCGCGCCCAGCCCCTGGTAGTTGGTGGGCGCCTCCATCTGCAGCGGCAGGTTCGGGTCCTTCTTCGCGGCGCCCGCCTTGGTGGCCAGGCGGAGCTGGTCCCGGTTCCCGCGGGCCGCGAGCCAGCGGCCGAGCAGGTCCTCGCTGTCGCGGCCGTGGCCCAGGCCCCAGGAGTTGTAGTTGTTCGCCGTGTCGAGGAAGGTGCCGCCGGCCTCGACGAAGCGGTCGAGGATCGCGAACGACGTCCTCTCGTCCGTCCGGGTGCCGAAGTACATGGTGCCGAGGCACAGGGTGCTGACGTCGAACGAGGTGGTGCCGTCACCGAGGGTGCGGTAGCGCATGGGTGCTCCTGTTCGTGGGCGCCGGCGTGGCCCGCCGGCTGACACGACCGACGCTAGGAGTCGATCGGCCCGGGTGTACCGTCCAATGACATGGCACTTGCCCAGACCAATCCGCGCCTCGCGTGGGACACCGTGCTCGACCTCGGGCACGACGACGCGCCCCTGGTCGCGCGTCTTGAGCGCGCGGTCCGGGACGCCGTCCACGCCGGGCGCGTCCCGGCCGGTGCCGCGCTGCCCCCGAGCCGTGCGCTCGCCGAGACGCTGGGCGTGTCCCGGTGGGTCGTGACGGAGGTCTACGGGCAGCTCGTCGCGGAGGGGTTCTGCGAGGCGCGTGTCGGGTCCGGCACGCGGATCGCGGCCGGCGCCGCGCGCGCCGTCCGACCGACCCCCTCCCCAGGACCGTCTGCCCGCCCTGACGCCCCGGGTGCCCGCGCACGTCTGGACCTCGCCCCCGGCGTCCCCGACCTGCGCCACGTGCCGCGCGCGGCGTGGCTGCGCGCCCTGCGCGACGCCCTCGCCGACGCCCCCGACGCCGACCTCGGCGCGCCCGACCCCGCCGGCCACCCCGGCACCCGCGCGGCCCTGGCCGCCTACCTGGCGCGGGCGCGCTCCACCTGCGCGGGCGCGGACGACGTCCTCGTCACCCACGGCGCGACGGACGGCATGGCCCGGCTCGTGCGCGCGCTGAAGGCCGCCGGCCACCGCGCGCTGCTGGTCGAGGACCCGAGCTGGGGGCGCCTGCGCGACGTCGCCCGCGACGGCGGCCTCGTCCCTGTGCCCGTCCCCGTCGACGGGGGCGGCGTGGACGTGGACGCCCTCGTTGCGGCGGGCGCCCGCACGGGCGCGCGGGCCGCCCTCGTCACACCGGCCCACCAGTTCCCCACGGGAGTCGCGCTCGCGCCCGAGCGACGCGACGCGCTCGTGTCGTGGGCCCGCGCCGTCGACGGGCTGGTCGTCGAGGACGACTACGACGCCGAGTTCCGCTACGACCGGCGACCCGTGGCCGCGCTGCAGGGGCACGACCCGGGGCGTGTGGCGCTCCTCGGGTCGCTCAGCAAGACCGTCTCGCCCGCGTTCGGGCTGGGCTGGCTGGTGCTGCCGCCGCGGTGGCGCGAGCGCCTCGACGCCCGGCCCGACGGCGTGGCGCCGTCGACGGTGGACCAGCTCGCGCTGGCGCGGTTCCTGTCCGACGGCGGCTACGAGCGCCACCTGCGCGCCGCGCGGGGCCGGTTCCGCCGCCGCCGCGCCGCCCTCCTCGACGCGCTCGACGCCGCGCTCCCCGGCCTGCCTGTGAGCGGCCTCGCGGCCGGGCTGCACGTCGTCCTCGGCCTGCCCGACGGCGTCGCCGCGGCCGACGTCGTGCGGGCCGCCGCGGCGCGCGACGTCGCGGTCGCCGACGTGCGGCGCTACCGCGTCACGGCGGCGCCGCTGCCCGGCGCTCCCGCCGAGGCCCTGGTGGTCGGGTACGGGAACCTCGCCGACGCGCGGGTCGAGGAGGCGGTGGGGGCGCTCGCCGCGGCGGTCCGCTCCGTCGGGCCCTGACCGGCCGTCACCACCGCCCGCGGTGCACGACGTCCTCCAGCGGCTTGCGCCGCCGGCGCGTCGGAGAGCCCTTCGCCCCGCCGTCGGCGGGGTGCCCGACGGCCACGACGCCGGTCTGGACCCACCCGTCGGGGATGCCGAACGCCGCCCGGAACGCGGGCATCTCGCCGGCCCCGATGCCGAAGAAGCAGGCGCCGAGGCCCTCGTCGACTGCGGTCTGCAGCATGAGCAGGGAGGCCATGCCGGCGTCGACGTGCCAGTAGGGCACCGGCCAGCGCGCCTCGTCGCGGTCGGTCCAGCCCTTGTCGTCCTCGGCGTACCGGCGGAGGTAGGCCTCCTTCGAGCACAGCGCCACGACCAGCACGGGCGCGGTACGCATCCCCGCGAGCCATGCGGACATGTCGCGCTGCGACGCGTCCGGCGTCGTCGCCACCCAGAACCGCTCGCGGTCCTCCGGCTCCGTCAGCACGAGGAACGACCAGCCCTGCGAGAACCCCGCGCTGGGGGCCCGCACGGCGTTGCCCACCAGCCGCTCCACCGTCTCCGGGGCCACGGGCTCGTCCGTGAACCGCCGCACCATCCGCCGTCGTCGCACCACGTCCTGGAACTCCACGCGCCCATCCTGCCCCCGCCGAACAGGCAGTTGACACCGTGATCGGGCCCGGCGGAGCCCCATCACGGTGTCAACTGCCTGTTCGGCACCCGTCAGAGGACGAGCTCGGGCTGCAGCTTGGTCACCGTCCACACGCGCTGCTTGCGGGCGGCGAGCGTCGTGAGGGCGAGGGCGACGACGAGGACGCCGACCAGCACCGTGACGTCGCGGGAGACGGTCGCGAGGTTGCCGCCGTACAGGAGCTGGCGCAGCCCCTCGACGGCGTACGTCATGGGCATGAACTGGTGCATCGCCTTGAGCGGCTGCGGGATGGTCTGCCACGGGAACGTGCCGCCCGCGGTGACGAGCTGCACCAGCATGAGCACGAGCCCCAGGAACTGGCCCGCCGCCCCCAGCCAGACGTTCAGCGCCTGGAGGATCGCGACGAAGGTCGCCGACACCAGCACCAGGAACAGCGCGGTGAACAGCCCGTACGACGGCTGGATGTCCAGCGCGAACTTCGTCACGGCGAACATCGCCGCCACCTGCACGACGCCGATCGCGGCCGGCGTCGCCCAACCGCCCAGCGCCGTCGCGAACGCGGACCGGCCCGCCGCGAGTGCCCGCGTCGACAGCGGCCGCACCAGCAGGAACAGCACGTACGCGCCGATCCACGTGGCCAGCGACAGGAAGAACGGCGCGAGCCCGGCGCCGTAGGTGCCCGCCGACGACAGCGCCTCGTTGCGCACCTCCAGCGGGTTGCCGATGGTGGAGGCCGTGTCCTCGCGCGTCTGGTCGTCGAGGTCGGGGATCTGGCCCAGGCCCTCGGCGAGCCCGTCGCGCAGGTCCTTGATGCCGCCCTTGAGCTCCCCGGAGCCGTCCGCGAGCTTCGTCGTTCCGGCCGCCAGGTCGGCGGCCCCGTCGGAGACCTGACCCGTGCCGTCGGCCAACCGGTGCACGCCGTCGACGAGGGCGGGCGTGGCGTCGGCAAGCTGCCCGGTGCCGTCGGCCAGGCGGTCCGCGCCGTCCGCCGCCGACGCGATGCCTGCCGTGAGCTGCGGCGTCGCGCCCGCGAGCGTCGCTGCGCCGTCGGCCACCTGCCGGGACCCGTCGGCGAGCTGGCCGAGCTTGGTCGAGGCACCCTCGACCTTCGACACCGCGGCCTTCACGTCGGACCGCTGCGCGTCGAGGGCGCCGTCGACGTCGGCGCGGGTGGCGTCCAGCCGGTCGAGCGCCTGGGTGCGCAGGTCGGCGCACTGTGTCGCGAGGTCGGCGGCGTCGTCCGGCACCTGCGCGCAGAGGTCGGCGAGCTGCTGGTCGAGGTCCGCGCGCCCCTGGTCCAGGGCGTCCGCCGCGTCGGAGCGGGCGCCGTCGAGGGTGGGCAGCACCTGCCCCGCGGCGTCCGCGGCCTCGCGGCCGTACTGCGCGACCTGCGCGTTGCCGTCGGCCACCTGCGCCGCGCCGTCGGACAGCTTCTTCGTCTGGGCGGGCAGGTCCGCGGTCTTGTCCTGCAGCGTCCCGAGCCCGGACGCGAGCTGTCCCGCGCCGTCGTCGAGCTGCCCGACCGCCGACGCCAGGGTGCCGACCTTGCCGTCGAGCGTCGCGGCGCCGTCCGCCGCCTGCTGCGCGCCGTCGGCGAGCGTGTGCGCGCCGTCGTCGGCGTCCGCGAGGCCGTCGTCGAGCGTCGTGGCGCCCTTCAGCAGCTTCTGCGCGCCGTCCACCGCGTCCGCGAGATTGGTGTGGATGGACGCGAAGCCGCGCAGGAACGTGTCCGCCGCCTCCGTGCCGACCTCCTCCGCGATGGAGTCGCGCACCTTGCCCACGATCGTGTCCGAGATGGTGCCCGCGAGGTAGTTGTTCGCGTCGTTGGTGATGAGCGTGAGGCTGGCCTGCTGCGGCTCGAACTCCCCCGCCGACGCCAGGTCGGCCGAGAACGTCGGCCCGATGATGAGCGCCGCGTCGTAGCGCCCGGAGCGCACGCCCGCCTCCGCGTCCGCCTGGGACGTCTCGACCCAGCCGAACCCGCCGTCGTCGAGCAGCTGGTCCGCGACGTCGCGGCCGAAGTCCCGCTCGGTCTTCTCGCCCGTCTCCGCGTCCGTCGTGGTGGTGCCCTCGTCCTGCACGACGACGGCCGCTGGTACCTGCTCGAGCTGCCCGTACGGGTCGTGGTTGGCGAACAGGTACAGCCCCGCGTACAGCGTGGGGATGAGCGCCATCGCGAGGATGGCGAGCTTGGGGAGCCGCCCGGCCGCGAGGCGCTTGAGCTCCGAGAGCGCGAGCCGGACCGCGGTCATCGGGCCTCCTCCTGGGTCTCGTCGGTGGGTGCGTCGTCGGTGGGTGCGCCGTCGCTCGGTGCCGCGACCAGGGTGTCGTGGATGGGCGTGTCGCGGATGGGCGTGTCGTGGATGGGCGTGTCGTCCGCGGCCGCCTCGGGCGCCTCGTCGACGTCCTCCTCGGCGCGCGGGTCCGGGTCGGGCGACGGCTCCAGCTCGTCCTCGATCTCGAGGTCGCCGTCCTCATCCGGCTCGGGCTCGGGCGCGGGCGCGGGCACGACCGCGGGCACGACCGCGGGCACGACGGCGGTCGCCTCCGCGAGTGACGCCGCGGGCAGCGCGAGGGTCTCGTCGTCGGACGGCGCCGGAGCCTCGGGCGGCGCGCCGGGCGTCTCGCGCAGCACGACCTGCGGCGGCTCGTGGATGCTCTGCCCGCGCGCGGGCGGCAGGTCGGCGCCGAGCTCGCGGGCCGAGGACCGCGTGCACTGGACCAGCACGCCGAGGCCGGACGCGGCGAGCGCGCGGGCCGTCTCCCACCACCCGGCGGGCTCGCCGCCGTGCCGGTCGGGCAGCGTCAGCACGACGAACCGCACGTCCGGGTTCTCGGCGGCCAGGGCCGCGAGGACGGCGGTGCGCACGGCGCCCGCGAGCTGGTCCACGCGGCGGCCGCGCTCCTCGGCGAGGGAGCGTTCCTCGAGCCAGCGGGTCACGTCGCGCGGCAGGGAGCGGCGACCGGCCAGGGCGAGGCCCTCGGCCACGACGTCGGCCAGGGACAGGGCGTCGTCGGGCTCGCTGATGCCCGGGACGTCGACGACGGCGGTGACCGCGCGCAGCGCGGACGGCGGCAGGGCGGCGCCGTCGAGGCGCACAGCACCGTCGGACGGCGCGAACCTGCCGGTCGCGACGAGCGCGAGCGCGGTGTGCCCGTGCCCGGGCTCGCCGGCCACGAGGAGGCACTCCCCCGTGGACCAGGCGAGGTCGGTGGCCTCCAGCATCGGCTCGCGCCGGCCCTCGACCCGCACCCCGCTCAGCGTGATCTGCACCCCTGCTCCTGTCCCGCCGCACGCGACGCACTGTTGACCTGCGATCAACAACTGTACGACCAGTGTTGACTACTGGTCAATAACGACGTAGAACTGTGGTCATGCCCTCCGCCGACCCGCGCCCCCGGACCCGTCGCGAGCCGTCCGACCGGCGTCGCGAGCTGCTCGACGTGGCCACGAAGGCCGCCGCCGAGGACGGGCTGGACTCCTTGACGCCCGCGTCGGTGGGCGCGCGCGCCGGGGCGTCCAAGGCGCTGGTCTTCCACTACTTCGGCTCGACGGCGGGGCTGCGGCGCACGGTCGCGCTCGAGGCGGTGGCCGACCTCGAGCAGACCCTCCTGACACCCGACGATCGTCCCCTCGCCGAGCGCCCGGCGCACGCGATGGGCCTGTTCCTGGGGTCGGTGACCGCGCACCGGCGGGTGTGGGAGGACATCTGGCGCGGCGCGCTCGCCGGCGACGACGTCACCGAGGACGCCCTGCAGCGCGTCCGGTCGGCGCTGGTCGAGCGCATGACGGCCACCGCCGGCGTCATCGGCTTCACCCCCAGCGGGCGGCTGCAGCTGCTGGCTCGCGGGTGGGTGGCGCTGGTCGAGAACGTCACCGCCGCCTGGCTGGGCGGCAGCGGCATCACGCGCGAGGAGCTGGAGCAGCTGCTGCTGCAGTCGCTCGTGGTGCTGGTGCCCGAGCTGCCCGAGCCCGCCCGGTCCGGCGTCCTCGCGATCACCCGCCGGACGGACGCGTAGCGGTCAGAGCCGCTCGGCGATGACCTCCACGAGGGCCTTACCGCCCACGCCCTCGAGCTGCAGCGCCTGGGTGCGGCAGGAGAAGCCGTCGGCGATGTACTCCGTGCCCTCGGCGCGCTCGCGCAGCGCGGGCAGCAGCGCGTTCTCGGCCACGGCCACCGACACGTCGTAGTGGCCCTTCTGCATGCCGAAGTTCCCAGCCAGGCCGCAGCAGCCGGCCAGCACCTTGATGTCGGCGCCCGCGGCGCGCAGCAGCGCCTCGTCGGCGGAGAAGCCCATCACCGCGTGCTGGTGGCAGTGCGGCTGCACGACGGCGGTGACGTCCGACAGGTCGGGCACCTGCCACGCGGCGTCGGGGGCCGTGTCCGGGGAGGTCAGCAGCTCCGCCAGCGTGCGGGTGGCGTCGGCCACGGCCTGGGCGCGCGGGTCGTCGGGGAACAGGTCGAGCAGGTCGGAGCGCAGCACCGCGGTGCACGACGGCTCCAGCCCCAGGATCGGGATGCCGTTCACGGCGTACGGGCCGAGCACCGACAGCAGCTGCGACAGGCGGCGGCGCGCGCCGTCGAGCTGTCCCGTCGAGATCCAGGTGAGGCCGCAGCACGCCTGCTGGTCGGGCACGATGACGTCGTAGCCGGCGTCGGTCAGCACCTTCACCGCGGCCTGCGGCACGGACGGCGCGAGCGCGTCGCTGAACGAGTCCGCCCAGAGCACGACCTTCGGCCGCTCCCGGTCGGGCAGGTCTCCCGGCTTCTGGCCGGCGCCCAGGCCGGGCACGCCGTGCGACGCCCAGCCGCGCTTCCACCAGGTACGGAACGGGATCTCGGCGAACTGCGGCACCTGTCGCCGGGTGTCCATGCCGCCGGCCCACAGCACCGCCTTGGCGATCCACGGGACGCCGAGCAGACCGTTGACGAACCGCGGCATCCCGCCGGCCAGGCGCGCCCACCGCGGTAGCCACCCGAGGGCGTAGTGGTCCACCGGGCGGAGCTTGCCCTTGTACGTCCGGTGCAGCACCTCGGACTTGTACTGCGCCATGTCGACGCCCGCCGGGCAGTCCGACGAGCACGCCTTGCAGCTCAGGCAGAGGTCGAGCGACTCGCGCACCTCCGGCGCGGTCAGCCCGCCCACGAGGGTGCCGTTCACCGCCTCCTGGAGCACGCGCGCGCGGCCGCGGGTGACGTCCTTCTCGTCCTTCGTCGCCTGGTAGCTGGGGCACATGAACCCGCCGGAGGCCTGGTTGTCGGCCCGGCACTTGCCGACGCCGACGCAGCGGTGCACGGCCGTCGTGAGGTCGTGGTGGTCGTGCGTGAAGGCGAAGCCGAGGTGGCCCGTCTTCTTCGCGACGCCGCGCAGCGGGCCCGAGCCGGCGAGGCCCCGCTCCCCCAGCGGCGCCGTCGACGGCACCGAGGTCGCGGCCGGGCGGCGCAGGTCGGCGTCCACCGCGGCGGGGTGCACCACGACGCCCGGGTTGAGCAGGTCCTCGGGGTCGAAGAGCGCCTTGACCTGCTCCATCAGCCGGATCGCCTCGGGCGAGTACATCAGCGGCAGCAGCTCGGAGCGCGCGCGGCCGTCGCCGTGCTCCCCCGAGAGCGAGCCCCCGTGGTACGCGACCAGGCGCGCGGCGTCGGTCATGAACGTGCGCAGCACCGAGCCCGAGGTCTCCAGCGGGATGTCGATGCGCAGGTGCACGCAGCCGTCCCCGAAGTGCCCGTAGGGCAGGCCGTCGACGCCGTAGCGCTCCATGAGCTGCTCGAGGTCGCGCAGGTACGCGCCGAGCCGCTCGGGCGGCACGGCCGAGTCCTCCCAGCCGGGCCACGCCTGCTCCCCCGCCGGGGTACGGCCGGCGAGCCCCGCGCCGTCGGCCCGGATCTGCCACATCTTGGTGGCGTCGGGGCCGGCGGGCAGCACCAGCGACGCCAGGGCGGACGACGACGTCACGATCGCCTCGGCCCGCGCGCTCGCCTCGTCCTGGCTCGCGCCGCCGACCTCGATCATCAGCCAGCCCGCGCCCTCGGGCAGGGCCGGCACCGCCGACTCCCCCTTGGCGCGCTTCACGACGTCGACGAGCCGCGCGTCCAGGCCCTCGATCGCGAGCGGCTTGTGGGCCAGCAGGTGCGGGACGTCGTCGGCCGCCGACGGCATGTCGGGGTAGCCGAGCACGACGAGCGTCGGCGCCGTGGGCACGGGCACCATGCGCAGCGTGGCGCCGAGCACCGTGACGAGCGTGCCCTCGGTGCCCACCAGCGCCTTGGCGAGGTCGGACCCGTTCTCCGGCAGCAGGTGCTCCAGCGAGTACCCCGACACCTGGCGCCCGAACCGGCCGAACTGCGTGCGGATGAGCGCGAGGTTCTCGCGCACGAGCTCCGCCAGGCCCGGCACGGCGGCGAACGTGGCGTCGCCGCGGCCCGCGGTGAAGCGGCGGCCACGGCCGTCGACGACGTCGAGCTCCACCACGTTGTCGGCGGTGCGGCCGTACGCCACGGCGTGCGGGCCGCAGGCGTTGTTGCCGATCATGCCGCCGAGGGTCGCGCGGTTCTGCGTGGACGGGTCGGGGCCGAACCGGAGGCCGTGGGCCGCGCCCGCGCGCTGGAGCGTGGACATCACGGTGCCCGGCTCGACGACGGCCGTGCCGGCCTCCGGGTCCACCGACACCACCTGGTTCAGGTGTCGCGAGAAGTCGAGCACCACGCCCGTGCCCACGGCGTTGCCCGCAACGGACGTCCCCGCGCCGCGCGCCGTCACCGGAATCTTCAGCTCGCGCAGCACCTCGAGGCCGCGCTCCACGTCCCGCGAGCTGCGAGGGAAGGCGACGACGTCGGGCACGACGCGGTAGTTGGACGCGTCCGTGGAGTACTCGGCCCGGCGGCGGGGGCTGGTGTCGACGTCGCCGGCGATCACCGTCCGCAGCGCCGACGCGACCGCCTCGCGGGCCTCGTCGGCCGCCTGCCGGGCCGCGCTCTCCACCTCGTCACGCGTCGGCGCGACCTGCGCGCCCTCGTCCGGCGTCGGGGTGGTGCGGGTCTCGGCTGGCACGCGCCGATTCTGCCATCGGTGCCCCGGGGCCGCCGACGCGTCCACGCCGCCCCCCCCGGCGACCCTGCCCCCTCAGCGGTCGCGCTCGGCGCGCTCGTGGGCGGCCCGCACGGCCTCGGCCTCGGCCTTCCGCGCGTCGCGCAGGGCCTTCTCGAGCTCGCGCACCTTCTTCTGGCCCTCGCGGACGCGCTTGTCGGCCTCCTTGCGCCGGGCCGCCGCCTTCTTGACCTTGGGGTCGGACGAGTAGCGCATCGCGACGGCGAGCGCCTCGGCCACGCCGGCGTCCCGGAGCGTGCTCCCGGGCGCGTCCTCCGGCTCCGGCCCTCGCTCGCCGTGGGCGGCGACGTACGCGGCGACGCCGTCGAGCGTGCGCTCGAGCCCCCAGCCGACGTCCTCCTCGTCGTCGAGCGTCCCCGTGTGGTACGACGCGTAGGCGCCGCGCTCCACGATGGGGCGCAGGAACGGGAACCGGATCTCGTCGACGAGGGCGCGCAGCAGGTCGGCGAGGCCCGGGCCGGCCGCCGCGGCGGCGTCCGTGCCCTCGGTGTTGGCCCGCCGCAGGTCCCGGTAGAGCTGGGCGGCGTTCCGGACGTACCCGTTCATGAGCAGGATGGTGGCGATCTTCTCGTCGTCGGAGAGCGCCGTGGAACGCAGCGCGCGGAGCCCCGCGTCGAGGGCGCGCAGGCTCGCCGGCGTGAGCGGGGCGCCCGTCACCGGGACGTCCAGCACCCACGAGTGGCCGCGGAACAGCTCGTACGTGAACAGCGCCCACTCACGCAGCTCGGCCCGCCAGTCCGGCGGCTCGTGCTGCGGCGGGAACTCCTGGTCGAGCGCGGCCTCCTGCATGAGCAGCAACAGGTCGTCCTTGCTCGTGACGTACCGGTACAGGGACATCGTGGTGAAGCCGAGGCTCTTGGCCACGCGGGCCATCGACAGCCCGGCCAGGCCCTCGCCGTCCGCGATCTCGACAGCGGCCTCGACGATGCGCTCGATGCTGAGCTCCCGTCGCGGCACCCGCTCGGGGCGCTCGGCCACGCCCCATGCGAGCGCGAGGCTCGGCGGGAGCTCCGGCGCGTCGGTCTCGGGCCGGTCAGCCTCGGCCAGGTCCGTCTCCGGCGTGTCCGTCATGACCTCATCATTCCAGCATCGTTGTGAGCGGGCGTTTGGCCCCGTCTCGTGGCGAGGACGGGGC
>NZ_JBHWYY010000094.1:0-15148 GCF_042728595.1 Isoptericola sp. NPDC060185
ACCGAGGTCGCGCGGCCCGTCCGGCGCCGTCGGTCATCGCTCCTCGGCCGCGTTCCTCGCGTCGACCTCGTCGAGCACCCGGCGCAGGTAGGTGAGCGTGAGCTTGCCGGCCGCGCGGTCGTACTGCTCCTCGTAGCCGTGCTTGGTGTACATGGCGAGGTTCTTCTTCGAGTCCTTGCCGGTGAAGGCCCAGACCTCGGTCACCTCGGACGGCAGGAACTGCAGGATCGCGAACATCAGCGACGTGCCGATGCCCTTGGCCTGCTGGTCCGGCGCCACGGCCAGGCGACCGAGCGTGGCGCGCGCGCCCTCGATCTCCAGGCGCAGCGAGCCCACCAGGCGGTGGCCCTCCCACGCGCCGACGGTCACGACGTCGTCGCGCGCCATGTCGTCGCGCAGCTCGTGCAGCGTCTGCGTCAGCGGGGGGATGTGCGGGTCGTCGTACAGCTGCGCCTCGCTGACGAACGCCGCCCGCCGCAGGGTCAGCAGCTCGCCCGCGTGGGCGTCGTCGACGAGCGCGATCCGCAGCGCGTCCGCCGCCTCCTCGCGCTCGACTTCCTGGGCGTCGGTGCCTGGTGCCTCGCTCATGGGGCCATCGTCGCAGACGGACGGCGGACGTGTCGTCGCGCGTCGGGAGCCGTCGGCCACAATGGTCCGGTGACCACCGAATGGGTTCTGACGCTCTCCTGCCCCGACCGCCCGGGCATCGTCCACGCGGTGGCGGGCGTGCTGGCCGAGCACGGCGGGAACATCACCGAGTCGCAGCAGTTCGGTGACCCCGCGTCGGGGCTGTTCTTCATGCGCGTGCAGGTGGCGGCGGACGCCGGGCGCGACGCCCTCGCCGCGGCGCTCGCGCCCGTCGCGGAGCGCTTCGGCATGACGTGGGAGCTGGACGCCGTCGGGCGCCGCCTGCGCACGCTGGTGCTGGTCAGCAAGGCGCCGCACTGCCTGGTCGACCTGCTCTACCGCGAGCGCTACCAGGACATGCCGGTCGACGTCGTGGGCGTGGTCGGCAACCACCCGGACCTCGCCGACATGGCCGCCTTCTACGGCAAGCCGTTCCACCACGTGCCGGTCACGAAGGACACCAAGGCGCAGGCCGAGGGGCGGCTGCGTGAGCTGGTCGCCGAGCTCGACGTCGAGCTGGTCGTCCTCGCGCGCTACATGCAGATCCTGTCGGACGAGCTGTGCCGGGACCTGCAAGGCAAGGTCATCAACATCCACCACTCGTTCCTGCCGAGCTTCAAGGGCGCTCGCCCCTACGCCCAGGCCCACGACCGCGGCGTGAAGCTCATCGGCGCGACGTCGCACTACGTGACGGGCGACCTCGACGAGGGCCCGATCATCGAGCAGGACGTCGAGCGCGTGGACCACTCGCGCGCCGTCGCCGACCTCGTCTCGCTCGGCGAGGACGTCGAGCGTCGCACCCTCGCCCGCGCCGTGCGGTGGCACGCCGAGCACCGCGTGCTGCTCGACGGCCACCGCACGGTGGTCTTCCGCTGAGGAACTACCCGCGAACGAGCGTGCAGAACGTCGACGACCCGCTCGGTACGAACGCCGCCAGGGTTCCGGACGTCGTCTTCTTTCCGTTGACGTTCTTGGTGATCTTGTAGAAGACCTGGGTGCCGATGGGGTAAGCCCGAAGCGTCCTGCGGGTCGACGTGAGCTTGGCCGAACAGCTCACCGAGACCGTGCGAGTGCTCGCCTTGGAGACGTTCAGCTCGCCGGCCACGAAGGACCGCGACGCGCCGAGGCTCAACCCGATCGTCCGGGTCGCGCTCACGCTCTTCTCGATCGAGCACCTCGTGCCGGGAGTGCCCGAGCACATGGCGAGCATGTTGTTCATGTTCACGATGCCGGTCGAGCGTCCCGTGACCTTCACGCTGTAGGAAGTCCAGGCCGAGGCGGGTTGTGCAGCGACGACGCCGCTCAGGAGGAACGCGCACACCGTCAGCACCGCCAGGAAGCTACGTGCACCGAGACGAGAGATGGTCACGGGTCAGCCCCCCAGCGTCGAGAGGCCGCAGTGCACACCCACCGGGTTGTAGGCGCGCTGCTTCGAGTTCTCCGTCTTGACGAGTCGTCCCACCGCGTCGTACTTCTTCGTGCGCACGGTGTACGACCACACGTCGTTCACCACGTAGGCCTTCAGGTACGGGTACTTCGCCGTCGTCTTCCGCGAGCAGCTGATGGCGATCGAGACCGTCTTGGAGCTGCTGATCCCCAGCTTGCCCGCGACGAACGTCGTCGACACCCCCGAGGAGACTCCGATGGTGCGGGTTGCCGACCTCGTCTTGTTGATCTTGCAGGTCACGGCGCGGCTAGGAGTACCGCAGGTGGCCAGGACCTGCCCGTAGCTCGTCACCTCCCGAGTCACGCTCTTGTTGACGACCGAGACCACGAACCGGTAATCCTGCGCGGACGCCGCAGTCGTCGGCATGACCAGGAGAAGCGCCACCAGCGCACTGCCTCCCACCAGCAGGCGTCGCCACCATGTCTTACGCACCACTCGCCACCACTTCCTCGTGTTGTCGTCATGTTGAGGACCCCTTCGTTCACACCACACTGGTGCCATGCTCAAGGACCCCGGCGAGACCGTAGTGCCCATGGTCAGGGTCGGCAACACATCGTTCGCACCACGGAATGCCCAAGCCTTCTCATCTCGGTGCGACGTCGTCCCATGCACGACGACGGGCCGCGCCCCCCGAGGGGAGCGCGGCCCGCCGCCGTCGTCGGACCGTGCGGTCCGGCGAGAGTGCTTACTTGAAGACGTCCTCGAGGGTCGGGTCGCCCGCGTAGGTCTCCTCCGCGTTGTCCTTGGTCACGATGACCGGCTCGAGCAGGTTGGCCGGGACCACCTTGACGCCGTTGTCGTAGGACTCGGTGTCGTTGACCTCGGCGTCCTCGCCGGCCTGGTACGAGTCGACGGCGTCGATCGTCGCGGCGACGAGCTTGCGGGTGTCCTTGTAGATGGTGGAGTACTGCACGCCCGCCATGATCGACTTCACCGACTCGACCTCGGAGTCCTGGCCGGTGACGACCGGGACGTCCTTGCCGGCCTGCTTGGCCGACGTCAGCGCCGCACGCGCCAGCGTGTCGTTCGGCGACAGGATGCCGTCGATGTCCTCGTCCTTGTAGCTGCCCGACAGGATCGTGTCCATGCGGTTCTGGGCGTTCTCCGCCTTCCAGCCCTGGGTCGCCGTCTGCTGCTGCGAGGTCTGGCCCGACTTCACCACGAGGGTGCCGTCGTCGATCTTCGGCTTCAGCACGCTCATCGCGCCCTCGAAGAAGGGCTTCGAGTTGGCGTCGTCCGGCGAGCCGGAGATGAGCTCGACGTTGTACGGGCCCTCACCCTTGCGGTCCTTGAGGCCCTCGAGCAGCGACTGGCCCTGGAGCTCGCCGACGTGGAAGTTGTCGAACGCCTCGTAGACGTCGACGGCGTCGGTGTTCTGCAGCAGGCGGTCGTAGGCGATGACCTTGACGCCCTGGTCGTGCGCGGCCTTGAGCTGCGAGCCGAGCTGCGAGCCGTCGATGGCGCCGACGACGATGACCTTGGCGCCCTGCTCGATCATGGCCTGGATCTGGTTCTGCTGCTCCGAGACGCCGCCGTTCGCGAACTGCACGATCGGCTTGTAGCCGGCCTCGGTCAGGCCGTCGTTGAACAGGTTCTCGGCGAGGACCCAGTTCTCCGAGGTCTTCTGCGGGAGGGCGACGCCGATGGTCGCGCCCTCCTCGAAGCCGGCGGCCGCGCTCTCGCCGCCACCGGCGGTGTCCCCGCCGCGGTCCGAGGAGCCGCAGCCGGAGAGCGTGAGCGCTCCCACGGCAGCGAAGGCGACGATCGCCGAAGTGAGCTTGATCTTCATGCTGTCCAACTTTCTGTGCAGGCGCCCATCGTCGGGAGCCGGTCTGGACGGAGCTGTCCTGGGGTGGATCGGGGTGGTGCGGGGGTGGTGCGGGGTGTGACCGCCGGGGCCTGTCCGGCCCCGGCGGCCGCGTCGTGGGTGGTCAGGGCTGCGACGTCGCGCCTTCGGCGACCGGCGCGCCGGCCTGCGACGCGTCGGGCGGCGTGCCGGCGCCCTTGTCCCGGCGGCCCGGGAACAAGAGCCCGATGATGGAGGCGCGGCCGTTGACCTTGCTGTGCACGTCGAACGCGACGGCGACGAGGAGCACGAGGCCCTTGATGATCTGGGTCATGTCCGAGCCGACGCCCATGAGCTGCAGGCCGTTGTTGAGGACGGCCATGACCAGACCACCGATGACGGAGCCGACGACGGTGCCGACACCGCCGGAGACCGCCGCACCACCGATGAAGACGGCGGCGATGGCGTCAAGCTCCCACATGTTGCCGTCCGAGGGGCCGGACGCGGTGGCCCGCCCCACGAAGACCATGCCCGCGAGGGCCGCGAGGATGGACATGTTCATCATCACGAAGAAGTTGGTGCGGCGGATGTTCACGCCCGACAGCGCGGCCGCGGCACGGTTGCCGCCGACGGCGTAGACGTGGCGACCGCCGACGGTCCGCGACGCGATGAAGTTGTAGAGGATGACCAGGACGGCGAGCACGATCCCGGGGATCGGGAACGAGGTGCCGTAGCGGCCCGAGCCGAACAGGAAGGTCACGTACGCGATCACGGCGGCGACGACGACGAGGCGCACGACGGAGACCGTCACGGGCACCGGCTCGATGCCGAGGCGCGTGGCGCGCGCCCGGCGGCGCAGCTCGGACCAGACCACGGCGACGATCGCGAGGACGCCGAGCAGCAGGGTCGAGTTGTTGAGGCCGGTGTTCGGGCCCCACTCGGGCAGGTAGCCGGCGCCGAGCTGCTGGAGCTCGGTCGGGACCGGGACGGTGTTCGACTGGCCGATGTACTGGTTGAGACCGCGGAACAGCATCATGCCGGCGAGGGTGGTGATGAAGCCGGGGATGCCGACATACGCCACCCAGAACCCTTGCCAGGCGCCGATCACCGCCCCCACGGCGAGCCCGAGGAGGATGCCCACCCACCACGGGATGCCCCAGTCGCGCAGCGCGATCGCCACGATGATGCCCGTGACCGCGGCCACCGAGCCGACCGACAGGTCGATGTGCCCCGCGATGATCACGAGCACCATCCCGATCGCGAGGATCAGGATGTACGAGTTGCCGATGATGATGTTCTGCGCGTTCGACGGCGTGAGGACCTTGCCGCCGGTGGCGATCTGGAAGAACACGATGAGCGCCAGCAGCGCGATCACCATGCCGTACTGCCGGAGGCCTCCGCCGAACAGCTGCTTGAGTGACGACATCGTCGTGGGTTCCTTCACTTCCTGGAGGAGGGGTCGGGGGGTGCTCAGCGGGCCGCGGTCGCGGGGGCGCCGGTCATGAGTCGCATGAGCTCTTCCTGGGTGGCGTCCGCGCGGGACACCTCGCCCGTCACGCGGCCTTCGAAGACCGTGTAGATCCGGTCGCACAGGCCGAGCAGCTCGGGGAGCTCGGACGAGATGACGACCACGCCCTTGCCCTCGTCGGCCAGGCGCTGGATGAGGCCGTAGATCTCGTACTTGGCGCCGACGTCGATGCCGCGGGTGGGCTCGTCGAGGATGAGGAGCTCGGGCTCCGTGAACATCCACTTGGCGAGCAGCACCTTCTGCTGGTTGCCGCCCGAGAGCGTGGACACGCCGCGGCGCACGTCGGGCGCCTTGATGGACAACGACTTGCGGTATTCCTCGGCCGCGAGGAACGCCTTGTCGTCGTCGATCACGACGCCGGTGGAGACGCGCGGCAGGTTCGCCGCGACGACGGTCTCCTTGATGGAGTCGAGGAGGTTGAGGCCGAGGGTCTTGCGGTCCTCGGAGACGTAGGCGATGCGGTGGCGGATCGCGGACAGGACGTCGGGGACGGAGATCTCCTTGCCGTCCATCCGGATCGTGCCGCCCAAGAACCGGCCGTAGCTGCGGCCGAAGATGGAGCGCGCCAGCTCGGTGCGGCCGGCGCCCATGATCCCCGCGAAGCCGACGATCTCGCCGCGCCGGACCGAGAACGCCGAGTCCTTGCAGACGAGCCGGCCGGGCACCTCGGGGTGCTCCACGGTCCAGCCCTCGACCTCGAAGAACGTCTCGCCGACCTTCGGCGTGTGGTCGGGGAAGCGGGACTCGAGGGACCGGCCGACCATCCCGCGGATGATGCGGTCCTCGTTGATCTCGCCCGCGCCGACGTCGAGCGTCTCGACCGACCGGCCGTCGCGGATGATCGTGATCGAGTCGGCGATCTCCTCGATCTCGTTGAGCTTGTGGGAGATCATGATGCTGGTCAGGCCCTTGGAGCGCAGGCCGCGCAGCAGGTCGAGCAGGTGCTCGGAGTCGTCCTCGTTCAGGGCCGCGGTCGGCTCGTCGAGGATGAGGAGCTTGACGTCCTTGGCCAGGGCCCGGGCGATCTCGACCAGCTGCTGCTGGCCGACACCGATGTTCTTGATCAGGGTGTCCGGCGACGTCCGCAGGCCGACCCGCGCGAGCAGCTCGGTGGCCTGGCGCCGCGCCTGGTCCCAGTCGATCCCGAGCCGCCCACGGACCTCGTTGCCGAGGAAGATGTTCTCCGTGACCGAGAGCTCCGGGATCAGCGCGAGCTCCTGGTGGATGATCACGATGCCGGCCTGCTCGCTGGAGCGGATGTCCTTGAACGCGACCTCGGCGCCCTGGTACCAGATCTCGCCGTCGTAGGTGCCGTGCGGGTAGACGCCCGACAGGACCTTCATGAGCGTCGACTTGCCCGCGCCGTTCTCGCCGCAGATGGCGTGGATCTCCCCCGCCTTGACCGCGAGCGAGACCTCGTCCAGCGCGCGGACGCCGGGGAACTCCTTGGTGATCGACCGCATCTCGAGCAGTGCGTGGCGATCGGGCATCGCGTCTCCTTCGAAGCACGAGCGGGCCCTCGATGGCCGCTCTGGTACCCGACCACTCCGTTCGGGCACCGGAGACGCTAGACCGCGACCGATCTTGTCGTCAACTAATGAAGACAAGGATCAGGTTGCAACCCGGTAACGGCTCAGACGGCGCCCGTGATCGCCGCGATCAGCTGCTCGTGGCTGGTCGTCGCGGGGAAGGAGCCGTTGTTCCGGCCCAGCCGCAGCACCTCGACCCGGTCCGCGACGGCGCGCACGTCGTTGAGGTTGTGGCTGATGAGGATGACGCCGAGCCCCAGGTCACGCAGGCCTTCGATGTAGGTCAGCACCTCGGCCGTCTGCGCCACGGACAGCGCCGCGGTGGGCTCGTCGAGGACGACGACCCGGGGCGACCCGACCAGCGTGCGGGCGATCGCCACGGCCTGCCGCTGACCCGCCGAGAGGTGCCGCAGCGGCGTGTCCACGGCCGGGATGCGCACGGTGAGGTTCCGCAGCAGCTCGCGGGTCCGCTCCACCATCTCGTCCTCGCGGAGGACGCCCTTGCGGGCCATCTCCTGGCCCAGGAACACGTTGGCGGTGACGTCGAGGTTCTCCAGGAGCGCGGGCTCCTGGAACACGCTGGCGATGCCGAGCCTGTTGGCGGCGGCAGGCGACGGGATCGCCACCTGCTCACCGTCGATCTCGACCTGGCCGGAGTCCGGGGAGAGCACGCCCGCGACCACCTTGGCGAGGGTGGACTTCCCCGCCCCGTTGTCGCCGACGAGGGCGACCACCTCGTGCGCGTGCAGGGTCAGGTCCACGTCGACCAGCGCCTCGACGGCGCCGAAGTACTTGCTCACCTTCCGGAGCGCGAGGACGGGCGAACGGGCGCTCACAGCAGTTCCTCCTGGGGCTGCGGGGGGAGGGCCACGCCCTCCCGGGTCTCGAAGACGTCGATGTGCTGCAGGACCAGGGACAACGCCCCCTCCAGCTCCGCGCGGGCGCCGAGGTCGGAGGCGACGACGTCCACCGGCGGCTCCGCCTGCTGCAGCACCGACTGGCGCTGGATCATCTCGCGGAACGGCTCGAGGAACACGTCGCCCGTCTCCGCGAGCTCGCCGCCCACCACGATCCGTTCCGGGTTGAACGCGGTCGCGACGTTCGCGACGACCCGGCCGACGGTGGCGCCGGCGTCGCGCACGAGCGAGCGGCACCCCGGGTCGTCGTCGTTCGCGAGCCGCACGACGTCGCGCAGGGTGAGCGAGCCGTGGCTGGTGCGCAGGGCCTCCAGCAGGGCCTCCTCGCCGACCACGGTGTTGAGGCACCCGCGGCTGCCGCAGCTGCAGATCCGGCCGGCCGGGTCCACCTGGACGTGCCCGATCTCCCCCGCGGTCCCGGCGACTCCGCGGTGCACCCGGCCGCCGAGCACGATCCCCGCGCCGACGCCGTGCCCGACGCGCACGTAGATCGCGTCGCGGGCCTCGCGGGCCGCGCCGAGCGTGCTCTCCGCGAGGGCGCCGAGGTTCGCGTCGTTGTCCACGAACACGGGCCTGGCCAGCCGTTTCGTGAGCACCTGCGCGACCGGGACGTTGTCCCAGCCCCGCAGCACGCCGCGTACCGAGACCTGCCCCGTGGCGGCGTCGACCGGCGCGGGCAGCGCCACCCCGATGCCCTGGAGCTCGTCCATCGCGGTGCCGAGGCGGTCCAGGAGCTCGACGATCAGCAGCGCGACCCGGTCCAGGCTGGTGTCCGCGCGATGCGCGTCGGCGAGGGGCATCACCTGCTCGGCGAGCACCTCGTGCGAGACGTCGGCGACGGCGACCCGCAGCTGCCGCCGGCCGACGACGACGCCGGAGACGAGGCCGGTCTGGTGCGCCAGCGTGACGAGCTGGGCGCGCCGGCCCGAACGGACGGTGTTGCGGACGTCGAACAGCTCGGCGGCGACGAGCTCCTTGACGATCGTGGAGATCGACGCCTGCGACAGGCCCGTGGCCCCCGCGAGCTCGACCTGCGTCAGCCCGCCGTGCCGCTTGACCGCCTCGACGACCCGGGCGCGGTTGGCCTCGCGCAACGAGGACTGCGATCCCGCCATCGGCACCCGTCCTCTCACGACCCGAAGTCTAGGGCTGGGCGACGGCGCCCCCGCGCGCCGGTCCGGCCGGCACCCGCTTTTCTTCACCCTCTGAAGGCAATGTACCTGCAGGAACGACGTCCGGCCCCGCCTCCGCGAGGGAGGCGGGGCCGGAGACCCTCCGACGTCAGCGCTGCGGGTCCTCCAGCACCGCGACGGTCCGCGCGGGCACGGTGACGGTGCCGGTCCGGGCGTCCCAGCGGGTCCGCTTCACGACCGGGTCGGCGCCCGAGCGCTGCACGGCCGAGAGCCGGAAGTCGCGCCCCGCGAGCTCCGACAGGTCGAGCGTCACGGCCTCGGGCGAGGCGTTGAAGACCGTGAGCAGCCCGTCCAGCCGGCGGTCGACGTCGCGGCCCACCGTGTCGTCCACGGCCATGGCGACCACGCCCGGCGTCGCGTCCGGGCCCGAGCCCGGGAACGACACCTTCTGCTCGATCGCCGCGGCGCTCCCGAGGCGGAACAGCCGGGTCGACGAGCGCAGCTCGAGCAGCTCGCGCGACGCCGTCGAGGCCGTCGCGATGTCCGACGGCGCCGGCTTGAGCCCCGGGTCTGCGAGGAGCGGCGCCATCACCGGCCACGCATCGGAGTTGTCCGCCGCCGGCGGCAGACCGCGGCCGAAGCCGTTGTCCTGCCCCGACCAGTCGATGGCGTTGAACCAGTCGCCCGAGTCGTACGAGTTGCGGTCCAGCGACTTCGAGCGCAGCAGGTCCGTGCCCGCGTGCCAGAACGACGGTGTCTGGGCCAGCGCCGTCGTCGCCAGCGAGACCGTGTTCATCCGCACGCGGTCGCGCATCGTCGTCTCCCGCGGCAGCTTGAGGGTCAGCAGGTCGAAGAGGGTCTCGTTGTCGTGCGCGTCGACGTACGTGACCACCTCCTCCGGCGAGTCCGCGTACCCCGCGGGGGCGCCCCGGTAGTCGAGGTCATCGCCCCGCGTGGTCTCGCCGGCGCCGTCGTCCGACGCCCGGAACGCGAAGTCCCGCAGGTTGCCCGCCAGGCCCAGGCGCACCAGGTCCGCCTGGTGGCCGAGGTCGGCGCGCTCGTCGTCGGAGCCGTCGTTGACGCTGCCGCCGTCGCCCGCGCTGGCCTCGCGGCCGTTCGGGTCGGTGAACAGCCCCGTGCCGAAGCCCTGCGCGAACCGCGACCCGCCGTCCACCGGCGAGCCGCCGTGCACCGCGTCGCGCAGCCGGTCGCTGAACGTCCCGATCCCGGTGCCGCCGAGCTGCCCCTGCGTGGCCTGCGTGAACAGGGCGTCGTCCGCCACCTCCCCGAAGTTCCACCCCTCGCCGTACAGGTAGACCGCGGAGCCGTCGACGCCGTCCTTGCGCACCGTCAGGGCGTCGAGCCCCTTCCGCACGGCGAGCATGTTCTCCCGCGAGTGGTGGCCCATGAGGTCGAAGCGGAACCCGTCCACCTTGTAGTCGCGGGCCCACGTGACCACCGAGTCGACCATCAGCTTCTCGGCCATCGCGTGCTCCGTCGCCACGTTCTGGCAGCACGTGCTGGTCTCGACCGCCCCCGTGGTGGGGTTCAGCCGCTGGTAGTAGCCCGGCACGACCCGGTCCAGCACGCTCTTCGCGTCCTGCCCGCTCGCCGCCGTGTGGTTGAACACCTGGTCGAGCACCACCTGCAGGCCCGCGTCGTGCAGCGAGCCCACCATGGTGCGGAACTCCGCCACGCGGGCGCCGCCCTCCGCGTCCGTGGCGTACGAGCCCTCGGGCACCGTGTAGTGCAGCGGGTCGTAGCCCCAGTTGAAGCCGTCGCCCGCCGCGACCTCCGCCACCGCCGCCTGCTGCTCCTCGCCGTCGGGCGCGAAGCCGGACAGGTCGCCGGTGGTCCGCTGGTCCGCGCGGTCCTCGGGGATCGTGGCGATGTCGAACGTGGGCAGCAGGTGCACCGTCGTCATGCCGGCGTCCGCCAGCTCACGCAGGTGGGTCATGCCGTCCGAGCGCTTCTCACCGAAGGCGAGGTACGTGCCACGCTGCTTCGCCGGCACCGTCTCGTCCGAGATCGAGAAGTCGCGCACGTGCAGCTCGTAGATCGTCTGGTCCACGGCCCGCTCCACCACCGGCTGCGGGGTGGTGCGCCAGACCTTCGGCTGCCACGCCTTGTCGTCGAGGTCGACGACCACCGAGTGCGTCGAGTCGAGCGTGAGGCCGACGGAGTACGGGTCCGTCACGACGTTCGTCTCGACCTTCCCGGTGCTCGGCACGTAGACCTGCACGGCATACCGGTACCGCGCGCCGCCCCAGGCGAGCCGCTTCGCCGCCTTCTTCCCGTCGAGCGTCCACGACCCGTCCCGCTCGCGGACCGCGTCGAACCGCTCGGGGTCGGCGTCCAGGTCGCGGCCGGCGGGCCAGACCAGCACGTCGACGTCCTTCGCCGTGGGCGCCCAGAGCGCGAACGACGCCCACCTGCCGCTGGGGTGCGCCTGGGCGCCGAACGTACGCTTCGATGCCGCCTCGCTGTACAGGTCGTCCAGCACGCCCGGCACCTGCACCCCGGTGGCCGCGGTGAGCCCGTCGCCCGAGGCCCGCGTGACCAGCAGCTGGCCCGTGAGCAGCTCCTCGGCGGCGGCGCGGCCCAGCGGCGCACCGTCGTCGCCCACCGGGGCGAGCGCGGTGTGACCCGCGAGCGCCGGGAAGTCGCGCGCGACGTCGTCGGGCACGTCCCCGGCCGCGGTCAGGTCGTAGGAGGCGGCCCCGTCGGGGAGGTCGCCACCGTCCGGCCCGCGGACCTGGCCGTCGACGACGGCGAGGCCGCCCTCCGGCGCGGTCCACAGGGTCCAGTCGTCGCCCTTCCCGAGATCCCCAGGCGCGAGCACGAGGCCCTGGCGCACCCAGTGCGCGGCCTGCTGGCCGGCGCCGGGCAGCGGCGGGTTCTCGACGCCGATCTCCAGCACGTGGGTGGCGAGGTCGTAGGTGAAGGTCACCGTCTCGCCGTCCCCCACGCTGAAGGAGTAGTTGGCGCCGTCGGGCTTGCCGCCCACGCCGTAGTTCTCGGCCCAGCTCAGCCCGTGCGCCACCTTCGCCTCGTAGGCACCGGCAGCCAGGCGGTCCGTGGACCACGTGTACGTGCCGTCGCCGTCCGGGTCCTTGAGCCACGACGCGAGGCAGTCGGGCGCCCAGGACACGGGTTCTCCGGAACTGCTCACACAGCCGACCTGGTCCTGGAACGACCCGGCCAGCGTGACCACCGGGCCCTGGGCGGTGGACGAGAAGTCGTGGCTCACCGGGTCCCAGTAGAAGGTGACCTTGCCGCCGTCGTGGGAGTAGGTGGCGTTGCCGCCGTCGCGCACTCCCCCGACGCCGTAGTTGACGGCCCACGAGCCGTTGACGGCGACCTTGTACTCGTAGTCGCCGGCGGGCAGGTCGAACGTGCCGGCCCACACGCCGTCGGGACGCTTCGTCAGGCGCGCAGCCTCGCAGTCGGGGGTCCAGTCGCCGGCGCAGCCCATCTCGCTGTTGTGGCTGCCGGCCACGGTGACCATGTCGACGTCGGGCTCGGGCTCCGCGTCCCCGGCGGTGCCGGAGACGTCCACGCCCACGGAGGCGAACGTCGAGGCGGCGGTGCGGTCGCCGTCCGCGTCCTGCGTCACGGCGCGGTACTCCACCAGCGTGCCCTCGGCGAGGCCCTCGGTGTCGTGGAACACGCGGGGCGTGGTGTCCTCGGCGGTGCCGAGGGCGTGCCACTCGTCGCTGCCGACGGCGCGCCACGCGAAGGACGTCTCCGCCCACGCGTCGTCGTCGACGTCGGCCGCCACGGCGGCGGTGCCCGTCACGGCGGCACCCGCCGCGGGGACCGCGACCTCGAGGGTGCCGTCCGAGCCCGCGCCCACGGCGCGGTCCGCGCGCAGCACGACGGCGGACGTCGCGGGCACGGTCAGGGTGACCTCGCCGGCGTCGTCGGCGGTGACGGTAGCCCGGTCGCCGCCGAGCGCCCCGTAAAGCACCTCGTAGGTGGCGCCCGGGGTGAGCGTGGCGAACGTGGCGTCCTTGGCCTGCGCCGCGTTGTTCACCGCCACCAGGTGCTCGACCTTCTCGTCGCGGTCCACCCGGCTGAAGGCGTAGACGCCCGCGCCGTTCTCCGCGTACCGCTCGATCTGCGCGCCGGTGGCGAGCGCCGGGTGCGCCTCGCGCAGCGCCGCCAGCTCGGCGATGTGCTCGTACAGCGGGGCGTCGGTGGCGTACCGGTCGACGCTGCCCGCCTGCTCGCCCGTGACCAGCGGCTGGTCGGCGTACCCGTCCACCTGGGTGGCGAACAGCGTCTGCCGCGCGTCCTTGTCGCCGCCCGTGCCGGCGAAGCCCTGCTCGTCGCCGTAGTAGACCACCGGCTGGCCGCGCGTGAGGTACATGAGGTCGTGCGCCAGCTCGTCGCGGGCCAGCGGCTCGTCCGTGCCGGCGAGCATGTACCCGACCCGGCCCATGTCGTGGTTGCCGAGGAACGTCGGCAGCGCCGACGCGGACTTCGTCGGCGTCGTGTACCGGTCGTCGCTCGCGTACAGGCTCGCCAGGCCGCGGGCGCTGTTGCCGCTCGCGTAGCTGGTCGCCGCCGCCTGGAAGGAGAAGTCGAGCACCGAGCTCATGTCCGTGTCGCGCACGTACGGCGACGTCTTCGCGGAGTCGGCGTCGTACACCTCGCCGAACATGAAGAAGTCGTCCTTGCCCTGCGCGCGGGCGTGGTCCATGACCTGCGCCGACCACGCCTCCCAGAACTCCTTGTTCACGTGCTTGACCGTGTCGATGCGGAAGCCGTCGATGCCGAGGTCGATCCAGTCGTCGTACACGTCGACGAAGCCCTGCACGACGCGCGGGTCCTCCGTCATGAGGTCGTCCAGGCCGTCGAAGTCGCCGTACGTCACCGACTCCCCCGTCCACGTCGAGTTGCCACGGTTGTGGTAGAGCGTCGGGTCGTTGAGCCAGGCGGGAACCTTGACGTCCCCGTCCTGCGGCGCGATCACCGGCGTGTACGGGAACGACGTCGCGGCGTCCAGCTCCGGGAAGTCGTCGCTGCCCGCGACGTCGGCCGGGTCGAAGGCGTTCCCTGCGGCGTCCGTGTACGGCGAGGTGGCCTGGTCGACATAGCCGTACTCGCCCTCGGCGTAGTCGACGACGTCCGCCGTGTGGTTGGTGATGATGTCGAAGTAGACCTTGATGCCTTTGGCGTGGGCCTCGTCGATCAGCGCGCGCAGCTCGTCGTTGGTGCCCAGGTGCGGGTCGATCCGGGTGAAGTCGGTGACCCAGTAGCCGTGGTAGCCCGCGCTCGCGTCGGCGCCCGTGCCCTGCACCGGCCGGTTGAGGAACGACGGCGTGAGCCAGATCGCCGTGGTGCCCAGGCCCTCGATGTAGTCCAGCCTGTCGCGGAGCCCGGCGATGTCGCCGCCCTGGTAGAAGCCCTTGTCCGTCGGGTCGAAGCCCGTCGCGAGCCGGTCGCCGTCGAGCCCGCCCGTGTCGTTGCCGGTGTCGCCGTTGGCGAACCGGTCGGTCATGACGAAGTAGAACCGCTCGTCCGAGCCCGCCTGCCGCACCGGCGGCACCACCAGGTCGGCGTCAGTGGCGTCGTCGTACCCGCCCGCCAGGTCCAGCGGGGTCAGGGCGACGCGGTGGGTCGCGTCGTCGTACGTGACGCGCACGCGCGCGTCGCCGGCCAGCACCAGCGGGGCGTTCTCGTCCGTGCCCTCGCGGCCGTACGACTCGTCCCACGCCCCGTCGAGCGCGACCTTGTACTCGTACGTGCCCGCCGGCAGGTCGACGTCGGCGCTGAACGTGCCGTCGCCGACGGGAGCCAGCGCCGACGCGGCGCACGTGGGGTCCCAGTCCTGGGCGCAGCCCAGCTCGGTCTGCAGGCTCCCGACCAGGGTCGCCGTGCGGTCCGCGGCGCCGGCCGCCGGGGCCGTCGAGAGAGCCAGCCCGGCGAGGCCCGCGGACAGCGCGGGGACGGTCAGTGCGAGGGCGGTCAGCGACGCCGCGGTGCGGGTCGCGGGCCGTCTGGAGGCAGGCGCTGGTCCAGCACGATGCATGGGAGGACTCCTTCGTCGTCCGGGCGCGCGAGGCCGCGACCCGAGCGCGACTGTACCGTTGCTGCAACCTTGCAGCAACGGTCGCGCCCGTTCTGTTGTGAGCGGACGTTTGGCCCTGTTCGCACCGCGAAACAGGGCCAAACG